>NZ_JACJUP010000495.1:0-4687 GCF_014748295.1 Planktothrix sp. FACHB-1355
GGGAGCATCTGACTGCTGTCCTACCGGTATGGGCGTTGTAGTAGGTTGGTCAAATAGGAGGGCAATACCATCAGGTGATAGACTGATTTGCACCTGTCGCTGATTTGGCAGTACCAAGAGGGGTTTCATTTCAGATGTTTTGAGGTTGATGGTGACAATATATGGTTGTTCTTGGTACTGTTCGCCGGAGATAAGTTTGGTGAGCAAACAATAAAGAGTTTGCCCGGTAGGATCGAATTGGGCGCTTAAAATTGAGCCGGTAATTCGCAAAAGTTCTTTTTCGATTCCCTGATTGGTTACTAGATACAGCGATCGCGTGTAATCTGTGTTAAATTTCACCATCGCCGCTTGAGTACCATCTCTGCTAAAACTAGCCACTGTACCGAATTTGGGCAAAAAATCGAGAGGTTTATCCTGGGGTGCTTCTAAGGGTACGATCGCCAATCCTTCTGCTTGCGCGATCGCTAAAGCTTTGCTGTCAGGCGTAATCAAAAAATCCCCTCCCGGTTGTCCTTCCAGGGGTTTGGCTATGGGACGATCCGATCGCTCCATTTTCACTATCCAAATGCCAAAATCCGATGGATTGCGCCGATTCATCCGCTGCACTACAATTGTTTTTCCATCCGGCGACAGGTCAAACTTGAGATTTTGGTAGTCTTTATTATCTAAAATCAGCCTAATTTTACCGGCTGGTTCTGGATTTGTCGCTTGGGAGCCTGGAGATTGCGGATCTATACCGGTCGTCACTGTGTAGAGATTTTGTTCCAGTACTGCTTGACCTGCGGATCGGCGATCGCTTGCGGAAAACAAAATGCGACGCGAGTCGGGATAAGGCTTAAAATCGCTCACCAATAAATCTGCTGGGGTCAGGGCGATCGGTTTTGGTTCTGGAGCGCTGAGATTGACTAACATCAAGCGTCCGGCTTCACTTCCTTCTACACCCAGGTAAACAAAAGCGCGATCGCGGGTGCGGAATTTACTTGTAAAAGGTTGGATTGGCGTTCCTTTTTCTGGCGAAGCAAATCTGTCTTTTGCTCCGAGCAACTGCACTTTATATTCGCTGCCGTAGGGGGCTGGTGCGATTAAAGTATATGCCATTTTCCGTCCCGCCCAACTAAATTTTCCCGGTAGGGGTGGATCGATTTGCAAATTTGCTTCCACGCTGGTATGGTTCATGGGGCGGTTAAAAGTCAGGATAAAGCGGTTATCTTCAACGCCGATTTGTTTATCCTGCCAGTTAAAATCGCGCACGCGGGGAGCCGATCCATCACCTTGGAATAACAGTAGCCCAATGAGCGCAGTCAGGACGAGCATAACTGTAATAGCAACCCGGTCAAGCGGCTCTATGAATTTTAAATTTGGGATTTTGAATTTCTGATTGGTCATTGGCGATCGGTAATTGGTTATTAGCGATCGATCGTTACTCATTAGCTTTTCACAAATGGCTAATAGGTGATGACGGATGGCTAATAACTAATAATCATAGGGGTTTTTAGGTTCGGGAATTAGTTTGACCGAGCTTGCCTGAATAGTCAATTGGCGTTTACCGCCGAAGTTTTCGGTGATCATCTCACCTTCCACTTCTAACCATGTATCGGGTTTGAAGTCTCTGCGGAGTTGGGACGAAGTATCCGTGTCGATCGACCCAGATTCTGAGCCAGAAGTTTGGGTGTTGATGCTTTGTTTGCCCAGTTTAACTGGTAAACCTACCGGATAGGCATCTGCGGCGCAGCAGGTAAGTATAAAGCGAGAAAGTAAAAGGTATTCTGGGGGTAATTCTGGAGGATGAACGGCAAAACCCTGCACTTTCACTTTTTGTCCGGTATAAGCGTCGGGTTCTGGATAGGCATTTAAAGTTCTTACCCAGTCTATGAGCGATCGCTCTTCGGGGCGTTTGGCACTCCGAAATTCTTGGGGTTGCGATCGGGTCATCGTCAAGGAATCGGTTATGCCTCTAGATAATGCGGTTTGGCTGGTAAACGGTCGGGGTGCGATCGTAAAACCCAAGAGCGCCCCTGTCAAAAGCAAAGCGGTACTCCAACCTGGGGGAAATAAGGAAATGTGTTGGGCTTGGGAATTGGAGAGGGGAGGAGGGAAAGCAGAGGGTTGATTTTCTTTAGTTCGATCGCGCCGCGATGAAGATTCTTTCTTGAAACCGAAGAGTTGGCGCATCAGCCCGCCAGCTGTAATTACTAACCAAAGTACAGAGGCAATTAATGTCTTTCTAACTTGTGGAGCGGCAATATTGTCCAGTCGCCCCACGAGCCAACTATTTTGTACGGTGTCAGATTGATATCTGTTCCTTTGTGGATTCAATAGGAGCGAAAGACCTCTGAGAGAGCCAATCGCCAACAGCATAAAACCTGCTGCGATTACCAACCAAAAGTAATCGGGATGAATGAGCAAATATAACTTGCCCGTAAGCCAATATCTCAGGAGCAATATGCCCCAGGCAATGATGGCCAATACATCTAACCAGCGCAGTAAGGAATTTGGGATTTGGGATTTGGGATTTTGGATTGTCATCGGTGAAAAGAGCGGAATTTCAGATTTTAGATTTCAAATTGAATAGTTTCAATTTGGAATTTTGTGAGCTTTGCCACACAGCAATTAGCCAAAAGCAAATTGATAAAGCAAAGTAAACAAGAAGGTAAGTTGAGCTGCGAGAGCCAATAAATAAATTACCGCCCTTGGTTTGAAGACTGACAGCAGCAACCCAATACCTTTGAGGTCTATCATCGGGCCAAACACCAGAAATGCTAACAAGGAACCGCTGGTAAATGCAGAAGCAAAGGAAAGGGCAAAGAACGAATCGACTGTCGAACAAATAGATACTACTGCTGCCAATACCATCATGGCTAAGATCGATGTAATCGGACTTTGACCCAAACTGAGGATAATTTCGCGAGGAGCCAGGACTTGAATAGAAGCTGCGATCGCACTTCCTACGATTAATACTGCCCCTAATTCGCGCAGTTCCTGCACTGTATTGTCCAGAAACAGACGCAGGCGATATTTCATCGGTTTTGTTACCTTGGCGGGAGCTGCGGTCATGGGGAATGAAGCGCTGTCCATACGGAGGACTTTACCGGGCCCACTCAGTAAAAAAGTACCGGATTGCAATAAAGCTGGACTGGCATTTTCTCGGTTAGGTATTTCAGACCAAGCGCGTTTGGGGGGTGGGACAGCGCAGGCGGTGGATTTTTGTAGCAGCGGTCGCAAGTCAGCTTGAGCGCTGAATATCCAGCCTATAATGGTGGCTATGGATAGGGAACATACTACGCGCAGCACAACAATTTCCGGTTGATCTCGAAATGCTGTCCAAGTTGCCCAAATCACGATCGGATTGATTGTCGGCGCTGCGAGTAAAAATCCGATCGCTACCGGTGCGGGTACCCCCTGCATCAGCAACCGCCGCGCTACTGGCACATTGCCGCACTCGCAAACCGGAAACAGAAAGCCCGCTAAACTTCCGGCTAAAGCTCCCAGTAAAGGATTGCGAGGCATAGCTGCACTTAAGGAGCGTTCATCGATAAATAATAGCAGCAAACCTGAAAACAGAACTCCCAGTAGCAGGAACGGTATCGCCTCTACTAGCAAACTCAGGAATAGGGTAAAAGCATTCTGGAATTGATTCATCTGATTATTGCGGGAGACTCCGGCCTCAGCGAAGCAGGCCGGAGAGGGATAGCTTGTCAAATTTGATGGTTCGATGCCATCAAATTTGACAATCTCCGGTTTGGCAGCACGATTAAACCCGTGCTTCGCTGTACCAAACGGACTTTGTTTTTACTGAACTGACCTAACCGTTTCCAGTTTCGGTCTGAAACAGAAACCTGTTTTTCGGTATCGCCGCTTACCCAGCCCTGATGCGTTTTGCTGCCTTGAGTTGCCATTACCAAATCGCCTTTCCTGAAACCATGCCGAGTAACACTGCCGCCATACTTGCGGCGAATACAACCTTTGCTCGAAACCATTAAATGCAATTGACGGCGGCAAATTGGTGGGCGGCGAATCACCGTAAATGGTGCTGGCGTAATCCGAACTTCGCCAATCCAACCCATTGTTTGACGGTCAACAATGCCATACCGAATAAATGCTTGGCAGGCTAATGCTGTGCCATCAACTGCATGAGTGGCCGGGATAGCATCCCCTTTGGAATGCTTCTGTTTTTCTAATCCAAGAAAGCAGCGGGTATTCGCCGTCTGCCAGCCTTCGTATTGCTTGACTTCTCCATACTTTTCTAAGTTTTTAAGTTGCCATTTCTGGCCGACCATAACAGGACTAAATCCTTTGTCGCCTACTGCTTTTACGATTTCGTAAACGACATCGGTAAGCGGGTAAATTGACGACAACTCGCCAATTACTCGCAATTCCAATTCGCGATTAGCTCTGATGCTGGGAGGTACTTTGCGTTGGCGTCGATTGTCAAATCGCTGCTGGCGGTGAGCGCGTTTGTCGAACGAAATCTTGCGGTTGATTCGACGACCTCTACGCCCTCTCCTCATCATTCGCCGTTGTTCCATCCGCTCTCGAACTGTTTTGAACGGCAACTGAAGATGTGGCAGCCAGAGAGTAAACTTAGCTGACTGAACGCCGATTCCCGTGTAGAGTTTACCTGGATCGATACCAACAGCAATTGGCTGCGTTCTTTCACCTTTCGGGTATTCAATTAACTGGACTTGGA
>NZ_JACJUP010000496.1:0-4685 GCF_014748295.1 Planktothrix sp. FACHB-1355
TCAATCTAGACAAGATTACTGGCATTTGAGTGTACAATTTGTTACGCAAAACAATCAAGCGTTCTGTGGAGTTGCCAGTAGCGTTATGGTACTGAATGCCTTGGGAATTAACGCACCTTCAGCGCCGGAATATGCACCCTATCGCGTCTTCACTCAAAGTAACTTTTTTAGCAATGAAAAAACTCGACAAGTTGTCAGTCCGGAAGTAGTTTCTCGTCGAGGGATGACTTTAAATCAGTTGGGTGGATTATTAGCAAGTTACAATGCCAAGGTGAGAGTTTACCATGCTTCCGACACCAATCTGGCAGAGTTTCGCAGATTGACAGTACAAAATTTGAAACAACCGGGAAATTTCGTTATAACCAATTATTTACGCAAAGCAATTGGGCAAGAAACTGGAGGGCATATTTCTCCTATAGCTGCTTATAATGAAAGAAACGATCGATTTTTAATTTTAGATGTCTCGCGCTACAAATACCCACCAGTTTGGGTGAAAGCAGCAGATTTATGGCGGGCGATGGCAACGGTGGATTCTGATTCGAGGAAAACAAGAGGGTTTGTATTTGTGAGTAAAAATTAGTAACTAATGAAATTTGGGATAAACAAAGATAATTTGTCGGCAATTTGGGTGGGCATTGCCCACCCTACTTATCAAAGATAAGTTAACCACCAAAATTTATGTTTGGCCTTGTACTCCGCAAACCAATTACAAATCGGGTAAAGTATGAGAACTACAATAATCCAAAAATCGTAAACTATTGCTAAACCATAACCATAATCTGGCGGTATTTTAGATAAAGATATGGCGAATGCCTCCAAACCGTATGTAGGTATAGCCAATAGAATTACCAATAGATGAATCAGCGGTATGTGAATAATATAAAAAAATAAGGGAACCTGACCGAAGAGTACCAGTGGTTTGATAAATCTAGATATTTTTTGGTTTTCAAATAAGTCAAGTAAGAGAATTGCAGGGCCGATCGTCATCAACAAAAACAGCAATGAAGGCGGATATTTATGGCAGTTAATGAATGAAAGCAAAGTCAACGGAAAGCTGGACTGAACTGCCCATCGAGCGGGATCTCCATAAATATTAATAGCCCGCAGAATGATAAATGCGAGAATCAAACCAAAACCGAACCTTCGCAGCAATTGTCGTCGCCGAGATTGTGGCAGATCGAATACAGTTCCAAAGGCATAACCCGCCGCCATTACTCCTATCCAAGGTATGAGAGGATAAGCAGTAAAAAACCGCATTCCAGGTAATATTTCCAGTCGTTTTGGTTCGTGAAGAATTGCCCAAAGCCAGCCCCATTCTCCCAGTCGATCGGCTTGTATGTTATCGAACAAATTATGTCCGACTATCAACGTGATTCCTATGGCAGCAATAGCGCGAGTGGGAAGATAAACCAGTGCTGCCAAGACAATCATTGCAAAACCGATCGCCCACAGCACTCCTGCGAATGTAGCACTATAATTTACGTTGAATGTCCATCCAAAACGCACCACCGTCAGTTCCAGAAACACAAGCCAAAGTCCGCGAGTGAAAAGAAACGAGGAGACTTCTTGTTTTGTTTTACCGCGTTGTAGAGAAAGATAGGCGGCGATACCGGCCAGGAAAATAAACGATGTAGCGCAAAGATGAGTTACCCAGCGTGTCAGAAACAGCGGTACGTTTGTTTGGGTCAAGTCTAAAGGGTCAAAACGAGCGTTGGAGAAAAATATCCGCACATGGTCTAATGTCATAAGTACCATCACCAGTCCGCGCAGGATGTCGATCGACACCAGTCGTTTGGGGCGAGGCTTGTCATAGTTTTCGTCTTCACTTACAGTAAATGTCTGGCTCATCTTAAATTTTTCCCGCCAAATATCGAAACTTATTATGTTTAACTTTTTGAGATATAAACAATTTTCTATCGCAATTCTTTATATTATTGTCTCGATATCTCTATTTTGGTGTGAGGAAACAAGGGCAGCTTTTGTCCTACCCCTACGCACTAAAAAAGGTATGGTAACTTCAGCTCATCCGTTGGCGTCTGAGGCAGGACTTTCCATACTGCGAAAAGGTGGCAATGCTGTGGATGCAGCTGTGGCGACAGCTTTTGCCATTTCAGTAGTCGAGCCTTTTTCCGCAGGTATTGGCGGCGGTGGCTTTTTAATGCTGCATCAAGCGCAAACGGGGGAAATGAAGGCGTTGGATTTCCGGGAACGCGCCCCTTTGCGTGCGACACGCAATATGTACTTAGACGAACAGGGTAAGGTGCGTCCGAATGCTAGCGTCAATGGCTATTTGGCAGCAGCAGTACCGGGTACGGTGGCGGGACTTTATGAAGTGCATCGTCAGTACGGTAAGCTACCTTGGCAAGAGGTAATTGCACCTGCTATCCGTCTTGCCAATGAAGGTTTTGTTGTCAGTTCTATTCCGACTTGGCGTTTTGTTGGCATTTCTCAAACGCGCCGAGATGTTATTTTGAACAATGACGCGGCACGTCAAATTTTCGCTCCCAATGGTAGATTGTTTGCATTGGGAGATCGTTTGATACAGAGAGATTTGGCACGCACTTTACAGACGATCGCCAAAGATCCGCAAAGCTTTTACACTGGTGAAATTGCCCGTACTATTGCCAGCGATATGGCAAGAAATGGCGGTTTGATTGGTTTGGCAGATCTGAAAAACTACAAACCGACTTGGCGGACACCTCTGTGCGGTAGTTTCCGCGTTTACCGAATTTGCACAATGCCACCTCCTTCTTCGGGAGGCGTTCACTTGTTGCAAATTTTGAATATTATCGGCGATACGGATCTGAAATCGCTGGGTTGGCATCACCCGGATACGCTACATTTACTTGTAGAAGCAATGAAAATTGCCTATGCCGATCGATCTGTTTATTTGGGCGATCCGGATTTTGTGAATATTCCGGTGACAGCGCTCACCAGTCACAGTTACGCTGCGAAAAGGCGTCGGGAAATTACTATGCAAAGGGCGCGACCTGCAACGGAAGTAAGGGCAGTCGATCGAGATACTTTAGAGCGTTTTGTTAATAGCAAAGAATCACCGGAGACAAGTCATCTGAGCGTTGTAGACGAACAGCGCAATGCGGTTAGCCTTACCTTTACTATTAATTATGGTTTCGGATCGGGTGTGGTTGTACCTGGAACGGGTATTTTGCTTAACGACGAAATGGACGATTTTGCTATTGCACCGGGAGTACCGAACGTTTTTGGTTTGGTGGGTGGAGATGCAAATGCGATCGCACCTCGCAAAATTCCTCTTTCCAGCATGACTCCTACAATTGTCACCGAAAACAATCGCCTGCGTTTGCTAGTTGGTGCGCCGGGAGGAAGCACGATTATCACCACGGTTTTGCAAGTTGTACTCAACGTGTTGGAATACAACATGGATGTCGGTGCAGCTGTTTCTGCTCCTCGCATTCACCATCAGTGGTTACCGGATAAACTGAGGGTGGAACCATTTGGCTTAGATGCTCTCACCCTAGCAGAACTGCGTCGTCGCGGACATCAGATCGAACAGCAAACTCCTTGGGGTAATGCTAATGCGATCGCCGTTACGCCAGATGGCTCTCTAGAAGGAGCAGCCGATCCTCGTGGCGAAGGTTCGCCTAGCGGCTATTAAGCTACTTCCCGGCCTACATTCAAGAATATGACAATTGTGCCTGCGGAATGTGGGTCTAAATTTTACTCAAGTGGGAGGTAGGAAAAACACATTTTCATCATCCAATTGTAGGTTTCATGGTACTATTGAACCCTAGAATGAGGAGGTCTACACTATGAAGCGAAATTTCTTAAAGTCCTTCAGGGGTAAAGTACTATTGGGGTTAACCGCAATTTTATTAAACCCCAGTAGCTTATTAGCTGAGACTTACCGACCTAAGATATCTTTTAGTCTCGAAAACAATGGTAATAGTAATATAGTTCATTTATTTGTGTACCCTCCTGGAACTGATGACAGAATTAACGAAAAACTCCAGGGTCGGGTAGTGAAACCGGGAGAAACCGCAGATATTGATATTTACAACAAGCCTGGAGAATGCGTTTATGATATCAAAACTGTATTCGCCGATGGCGAAGAAAATATCGAACGTCAGGCCAATATTTGTGACATGAATGGTGGTACTTATTCCCTCTATGGAAAAGACGATCGCGTTTTTAAGGTAAGTAACCGTGCCGATAATGATATCGTAGAGTTTTATTGGCGCAGGCCAGGTTCTGATTGGGGTCAAGATTTACTGGGATCAGTTAACATCGCTGCTAGACAGACTGTTGTTATTCCAGTAAATGATAGTAAATGTCTGTATGAATTTCGAGCTGTTTTTGCCAACGGACGGATAGCAGAGCAAGCAAAGAATGTCTGTCTAAACAATAACAGTGTGGTTAGTGATGTGATTTTCGACAAACAGTAGTTAGCAGATAATTCCAGAGAATAAAAAATGCCAAGTTTGATTTGTAAAAGGATTGCACAAAACACACCAGACAAGGTGATTACCCGACGAGTAGTGCAAGCGATGGGTATATCTTTATTGGGGATTATAGCTGCTTCTCCTGTAGCTCTATCATTTACCCAAATCATGAGCAAAACGATTGATGGGGTAAAAATTCAGCAATGGAATGAGCCAGACCAACTAGGACAAGCTTGTCGGCGGAAGGCGGGTACGCGAGGGCCCTGT
>NZ_JACJUP010000497.1:0-4679 GCF_014748295.1 Planktothrix sp. FACHB-1355
GTATGAGGTGTAATTGAACCCGGTTTGGCAACAACCATTCCTCGTTCAACTTCATGCTTCTGGATACCCCGCAGCAACAAACCGACATTTTCTCCAGCAATTCCTTCATTCAGAACTTGCCTGAACATTTCTATGCCGATAACTGTTGCACGCAGGGTGTTGTTCAGACCGACCAGTTCAACTTCATCGCCGACTTCGATCGTGCCTCGATCGATCTTACCCGTAACAACCGTTCCCCGACCTTTGATCGAGAATACATCTTCGATCGGCATCAGGAAAGGTCGATCGATTTCCCGCTTCGGCGTAGGAATGTAAGAGTCTACCGCATCCATAAGTGCATAAATGCGATCGACCCACTCATCCTCACCCCGCTGAGTTTTAGGATTAGCAGTCATCTTCTCCAACGCTTTGAGTGCCGAACCTGCCACGATGGGAATCTCATTCCCAGGAAAGTGGTAAGCACTTAAAAGGTCGCGAATTTCCAATTCTACTAATGCCAAAAGTTCATCGTCCTCTACCATGTCTTTCTTATTCATAAAAACGACAAGGTAAGGAACTCCAACCTGACGTGCCAGTAAGATGTGTTCCTGAGTTTGTGGCATCACACCATCTGCTGCTGAAACTAACAGAATGGCACCATCCATTTGAGCAGCACCCGTAATCATGTTTTTCACATAGTCGGCATGACCGGGACAATCAATGTGAGCATAATGTCGAGTATCAGTTTCATACTCAACATGAGCGGTATTGATTGTAATACCCCGTTCCTGTTCTTCCGGTGCAGCATCAATTTGTTCGTAGCCTAGCGGTTTAGCTTTTCCCAACGCTGCCAGCGTTTTAGTAATTGCTGCTGTCAAGGTAGTCTTGCCATGATCGACATGACCGATCGTACCGATATTAATGTGTGGTTTTGTCCGCTCAAATTTGGTGCGTGCCATGCACTTTAGATCCTCCTTTTGTTGTTGTTATGGAATGAGCGATCGCGCTCTCAATTCAATGAACTGAGAACTGCTATAAATGGAAGGTAGAGTAATCCTAAAAGAATGTCTTCCCGCAGGATACCTCTACAGCAAAAAGCTGCATCTTCCAAAACCCCTTGCTCAAGAGTCGAACTTGACAATACCGTTTTTAGGAAAAACAGTTCTGCATCCGGCAGGCAAGGGAAAAAAGTAATTTCAAATTTCAGATTAGCAGAAGCAATAGCTACAAGCCTCACTGAAATTGTTAATTATTCAGCGAATTGCTATATGTTATGCCCTAACAACAGCGTACCGCAGCACTTCTAAGACCTCAATGGGATCGCAACCGTACAAACCTGCTCCCCAGGCTGCATTCTGCTCAACAACTGCCCATCCTCTTCCTTTAATCACACCCACGTCTATTACTGTTGCCTCAAGAATCTCTACCTGTTCATCTGATAGTAGAATTTCGATGAACTCCCGAACCTCACACTCTTCCTCTTCTGTATGTGCAAAATCATTTTGTCGCTGTAACTCTCCATCGCGCAGATAAATTGAGAATGTTTTGAGAGAGCGATTCAAAATAAAGCAACGAAACTCCTTTTCCCACTCCACAATTTCCGCAATTAGCACTGGAATTTCATCGGGATAATCGCTGGGAAGTTCCTCGCTTTGATAAACACGGGCAGGGAAACTTTTGTCGTTTGGCGGTTTGATAAAAGCTGCTTTTTCCATGCACCGCGCTTCACCCAACGTACTCAGATAAACCCAACGCTTTCGGTATTCTTCCGGTAAATTGGGTAACCAATCATTTGGTGGGTCAATTAAGCGAAGTCCAAGTTGCTCCGCTATCATCTCTGTCATCAATGCTTCCACATACAAAACTGGTTCGCAGACAAGTTTTAATTCATCAGGTAGTCGCCAGTTAATTAATCGCTGGACTCGCCAACCCAAACGATTAGCTGCACGCCATAAAGCCTGAGAATCTTCAGTATAGCGAGGAGTCAAAATCAGAGTTGGCATTGCTTACACAGTCTTTAAATGCTAGTAGACAGTTTCTAATGATAACCAATCCACCGGGAAGGTACTGCCCCTTCTACCTCTGCGTTATCAGCACAGTGCCTCGCTTCTCGGCTTCCGGTGGTTAAAGGAAGATGGAGGAATCGTACATCAGGCGAACTTCACAACGAAGCTATTGGGGTTGTGTCAGCTCTACTCGATGTCCATCTGGATCTGCCACTATTGCACGTCTTCCCCAAGCTGAATTACTAGGATGTGAAATGATTGAAGCACCGTGTTTTTCGAGTTCGCGGATAACTGCATCTACAGAAGTAACTTGAAATCCTAGCCGAGTCGCTGTCGTCGGTACTGTTTCTGGGGTAGATGGATAAATCTCAAACGTGGTACAACCGACCTCACTGGCAAAATGCTCTAAACCACTGCCATGTTGATGCTTGATGAAAGTCAGCCCCACCCGTTGATAGAAGGCAGCAGATTTTTCAATGTTGTTTGAGCGGATGACAACGAGATTCAGTTGAATTTGAGCCATTGCTTCGTGCCTCGCCATTAGTTTGCATTCAACACTTTGCGGAACACAACCTTATCATCGCCTGTTGCGTAGAAGTCACGAATGCGTGCCTCTTCCTCGAAGCCGCACTTCGCGTAGAATGCGCGGGTGCGATCGAATTCTGGCATCCCGGACGTTTCCACCAGCAGCACGCGCCCCCTGCGTGCTGTCAATGCCTGCTCGACGTAGCGTAGCAGCTTCGTACCGCGTCCTTGCCCTTGGCGATCCGGGTGAATCGCAATTAATTGCAGATTCCAAGTCCTGTCTGTCATCCGTTCCGGCTCACAGTAGGCAACGCCCACTGGCCCATTGTCATCATCAGTAATCCAGAACGGCTCTGTATCGCTGTTTCCTGCCAAAGAATCGGTCAACATCTGGCGCAGTAACTCTAGCGCACTCGGCGGGAAAAGCCCAGTTGCGTCAGCTAGGGCGATCAGAGCAGTGGTGTCATCGGGCGTAGTCGATCGAATCATCGTCAATACCAACAAGGCTCAATAAACCACATCAATCGTACTACAAAACACTACAAAATGCAGGTAGTTTGGCTCTGAATATAGTGTTAAAACACTAGATGCAGTCATAACGTACTCAAGTCTAGAAATACTACCCGAACTTCCAAACCAGTTGCCGTCCACACAGCCGCACTTTCCAAAACTCCAGGTTAACAGCCGTTTGCTCTGCCATTGAGCTATCCCGGAATAAAGTTTAATTGCAGATTTCAGATTGAATATTGAAGATTTAAAAAGCATCCTTCAATTTAAAATATAAAATCTAAAATCGACTCAGCCCCTTGCTCAAGAGTCGAACTTGAAATGCCCCTCTAAAAAGCAGAATGCCTGAACTCATTAGAAACAGATGAACTTTTATGATTAGCTTGTCAATCAATTGTTCAGCTTCAACGCCTACTGCTAGAACACAACTTGGATAATGTGATCTCCCCTATCTGTAGGGGAACCAAGCTTTGGTAAACCATGTCCTTTTAATGTTAAATAATCACCACTATTTGTTCCAGGAGGAATCATAAGTTTCGCCTCTCCATCGATTGTATTTACAGTAACTTCTCCACCTCGCTCAGCTTCTTCTGTTGTAATCCTTATTTGTGACATAACATTAGTACCATCACGTTTAAATTCCCCACTTTCTAATGGCACCAGAAGATAGATATACAGATCTCCAGGACTGCCGCCATATTGGCTAGCATCTCCTTCTCCAGGTATACGCAAACGTGTTCCAGAATCAACCCCAGCGGGAACGGTCACTGTTAGTGTTTTTATGGCTGATATCACATCACCATTAGGTCTAGCTTCTAAATGCTCAACTCTTATTGTTTTATTACATCCGAAAATTACTTCATAGAAATCTAGATCCAGATCGAGTCGCAAATCATCACCTCTATTGTCAAGAGGGAAGCGTTTATAAATTGTTTTAATCCACCAATTTTTTGTATAATTTTTTCCCAGCCAAAAACCTTTACAAGTTGCGATTATCATTAGAACATAATAAACCATTAAAAGAGGAATAATATAAAGTATCGTGATGTTTGCACAGCCTGTTGAATACGATTCACAAAGTAAGCTTAATCCCCTCCAGAAGCTAAGTTCACGACTGTTTATAAACCATACTACTGTCAGAAAAATACTGGTGTTGATGACTAGGCATAGTACGAGTATTCCAAAATTACTAACGACATAAAGAGGCCATGTGAGCAACAAAGTTATGAATAACAGTGCATACATCCAAGGGTAAACTGGAAAAATCATACTTGTTTTACCTCCAGAGAAAAACTAGCTTGATTCTACCCTTTATAGCGCTTGGAACAGCAATGCTCTTTTGTTCAGACCGTTGATGACCAGACTACAACCTACATACAGCGATAACCCCGATCTAGGCTCCACTGGTGACCAAGGCTGAACAGCTAACCCCTTGCCCAAGAGTCGAACTTGGTCACCAGCCTTCGGAGGGCTAGGTCTGCATCCCACAGGCAAGGGGAAAAAAAATTCAAATTTTAGATTGCAGATAGTAAATTTACTTTTTGATTTTGAAATTTGATTTGTATATTTTTTTTTTAACGAGAGGCATTTCATCAAAATCAATCTGCTACATTAAGTATAGATCTCCTTACGAATAAGCTCTATAGAACAAGAAAAGTTCGT
>NZ_JACJUP010000498.1:0-4674 GCF_014748295.1 Planktothrix sp. FACHB-1355
CGGTACAAATAACCGCCTCACTTGGGGCATAGCGTCTCCAGACAAATTCCCCAGCTATGTTCAGTTCGACGGTAGAAACTTTAGCACCAGTGCAAACAGCCTTTTCAACCTTGGCACACTCTCTTACGGCAATGGCAGCACATATACTTACTCTAACTTCGATGGTGATTTTCCGCTAACTATAGGATTGTCTCTCACCCTTCCATTCGCTAACGAGGAGACATTTAACTTTTTATTTAATATCCTGAACACACCTAACAACACTGGTAACCCTATTCTCGATGGTGACAGGTTGCGTTTTTCTACCGCTGGGGTATCCAGCCAAATATTTAATTACCAAGGCAACGACTATACCCTTAAACTAATGGGCTTTTCTACAAATGGTGGTAAAACAATCCTGAGCGAGTTCAATTCACCAGAAGGAAGCGTCGCCAAAGCTTCTTTGTACGGTCAGATGATTCCGGCTGAAAAACCGGTTACTGTGCCCGATCCTGCGGGTACAGTTGGTGTGTCCCTACTGGGTATTTACTTTGCTGTACGCCGTCGTAGTTAGGAGGCGGAAGCTGAAGCCACCCCAGCCCTAAAGGGACGGGGGTTCAAAATGCGATGATGCCTCTACTTGGCTCTCCCGAATTGGTACAACATCCAAATTCTTAGCATCGACATTGAGAACTTTCGTTGCGACTCGCTCTGACTCTGGGAATTTCCCAAAGGAAGAAGAAACTCGTCCTTCTGATCGCAAGTTAGTTTGGGTCGCCTGTCTCCAAGCCGCATACAGGATCGGTTCCGAACCTAACCAAGCATTTTGAGCTTGATTCGCTTGAAGCAGTTCTTTTTCATCAACAAATTTGGCAAGAAACGCCGAATACAAATCTCTCTGGCAAAGGATTCCACAATCGCATTGATGAATCCTGTCGGAGAGATTCTTTTTCTTAACGCTGCCACACTGATGACAAGTTTGCGACAATTTAGTTGTCTTAGTAGAGAATTCTGTCACAAGAGCGCCAGCACTTTCAGCCTTGCGCTTTAGATGCGACACAAATTCCCCTGGTGCGCGTTTCCCTACTGATTTTCCATAATTCTTTTGAAACGATTTGTAGGATAACTTTTCCAGCTTAATGTTATTACCCAAACCCAGGATTTCCTTAACCAATTTCCCGTGCAAAGACTTTCTGTGGGCAGCTAACTTTCTTTCTAAATTAGCTTTAGTATTTCTTAGTCTTTGGTAGCTCTGAGAATTATTCCATCTGTGACGACCTTTCTTAATTGTCCCTTTGTTTTTCCGTCCTCTTTTATCAATAAAGTTAGGATTGTAGTTGCTTAGATTGTTAGCTCTTTTGGAGCGTTCCATCTGACTTTGTAGTTGGCGAATCCGTTTCTGATTAAACTTTAATTCTGATGCGAATAATGTTAGCTTTGCTGATTCGTCTCCAACAATAGCAATAGTAGAAGGGCCAATATCGACGCCGACTGTTCCTTGACTAATTGAGTTTTTGGGCTTTAGATATGGTTTGCCTTCACAAACTAATTGAGCGTAGTAAAAGGTTTTGCTTTTACTCCCAATCCGCCTGCGAAGCAATCTCACATATTTAACTCGACTATTCAACCCATGAATCATTACTGGGTCATAAGTTGTTAAATGTGGTTTGAACTGAAGGTCGCCCCAAATCAAGGTTTCGTTAACCCATCTAATGCCAGTCTTGTTTGTCTTGCCTTCTAGGGAGTCAAGTTGATTTTTGCCCTTAAATCTAACCTTTTTGGCTTGACCGAAAGCTACTCGACAAGAGGCATTGAAAGCGCGGGTCGCTAATTTCTGCGCCGTATTTGAGTCGATATGTTCCCCAATCCAAGAATTACGAATAGTTGTGCAATAAGAATGCAGATCGTATTCACTGTAGCCATAGGCTTGATTCGCTTCCTTAAAGGCTGATGTTCTTGCTTTGCCCTTTTTGAGCGTTCTTGCTTCTTGGTATTTCTTGGATTGTTTAACTAACTTTTGTCGCCGCATTGCTTCACCCAAACAGGCGTTATAAAGTTGCCTACCCGCTTCAAATCTAGAAGCCAAAACCCCAGCATCTTTGTCGGATACCTTTAGGGGTATCTCGATCATAAATGACGGAGTTCTAGCTTTAGTTTGGCGAGGCATTGATTGATTGATTGAATAGGTGATATAATTATTATACACGAGTCGCTGAGAGAATAGTAGTAATGAACTCAAAGGTAGGTCATCTCGCTATTTAAGACAGGAGTTCCCTTGGCTTAAAAGTAGATTGCCTACCTTGTGGACTAATTCTTATTTTGTGGCGAACGTTGGTGGAGCGCCATTGTATGTTGTTAAAAGGTATATTGAAAATCAGAAGTGGAAGCCCGGTACTTGACGGCGATTAAAATCGCCAGGTGCATTCATCCCCATGTCTAAAGCCAGGGGCTTCCTGCACGGTTCAGGTGAAGGATCGGGGTCGTTAAAGTTGAAGTCGTAGCTGTAGGCTGCTTGGTACTGGGGGTTTAGATCTGGGTGGGTGTATTGCAATCCATCATCCACAATACCGATGACCGCACCTTCTCCTTTGACTGTGTTCCAAGCTGTTTCTACGTTTGCATCTGCTCCGGGAGTACCGCCAGTTTGACCGGTGTTCTTCAGGTGCCACTGCTGGGTGAAGAGGGGATCGTTGGGAATGAAGCGCGGGTCTTTGGTTTCTTTGCTGTCGGCAGAGCGCGTCTGCTGCTGGCGCGGTACTAAGGGATAGAAAAAGGTAACGCCTTCTAGGGATTGTAACTGTTTGGCGATCGCATTGGCATCGCTTCGTGCGCTAAATTGCCATACGTAAGTATTGGGAATATAGCCGGTAGATTGCACTTGCTTGGCTCCCAGACTGGGTGCTAAGTTCCGAGAAGTTCCTACGTCTGATAAACCTACTATCCATTTGTCAGTTGCAGCCAGTTCTTCGCGAGTGTAGTTTGTGAGATCGGAAGCCCGAATAACTGCATATTTTAATTGTTCGGAAAGTTCCCTCGGTAGCGATTCGTATTTCAGTCCTGTAAAGCGGGTATCGTTTGGCGTTTTACCTGTTAACAAGTCTTCGCGAGGGGTTGATACGTCGTCTCTGGAGCCAGATCCAGACTTTTGGTTTTCGTTTTTAGTAGATGTAGCTTCGTCGAGGAGATCGGAATTCAAAATGTCTTGATTAGATAGCTTGTCGGTTTCCATTTTTGACCTCTTCATTGATATGTTTTCAGTTGAAAAACACTAAAAAACCGAGCGCTTACTTGGCAATTAAACAGAATTACGCAGGTAATTCTGCATATTGCTCAAACCAAGTACTCACTTTTTTAATGCTTGATGTGCATGAACACATCGCTGTACTGACGGTTGTAACCCCCATCATCAGCTCGTGCGGCATCAAAACCTTACCTACCCAACCGCTTTTAGAAAAATAGCTTTTGGATAAGCTTTTCAGGTTTTAAAAAGCCAAATTTTGAAATTATTAGGTGCGAAATTCCAGCCATAAGTGTAATTTCGATAATCGCAAATTGCCGATTGCGATCGTCGCTCGACATTAGGATTGATCGCAGATTTCTACGTCCTGCTGGTAGCTCTCATCTGTGGCAGCAATCTAAGCAAACAAGCCATACATATCAAAGTAACCTTTGATAATTAGCTGTCTAGTCGCTCAAAGAATGCTCTTTTGCCGCTGTTGGCGGCAGGGAATTAGTGCCTGTAAGTTTTCGATTTGGCGAGCAGATTGGTTCTCTCGCTTCTACATACCCTTAAAAATACGTATCCCTAGAACTAGATTTTTACTGAAATTTTTATGGGTATGTAAAATTACGAATCCAACTTAACTGAGACTTCACAAAAGTGTCAAGAAGTCTTGAAACAGTTCGTAAATACTTTATGATTCTTAATACTTAGGTACGTATTTACCGATATAAGCCGCTCTCCGTACCTCACTCATACCAAATCTGCTTCCGTTATTTTTGGGGAAGGGGGAAAAGGGGGTAGCAGACCCGGATTTGGTATCGGCTGACAACGGTTGTATGACCGCACCCGCTAAAATCAAGCAAAAAGGTGATTTGGGAAGGGTCGGAATCATAGCGTATAATCATTGATAAGTCAAACTAAATTTTTATCTAGCGGAGAACTGCCGACTGGGTAGAAGGAACAGCCAGCTGTATCCAAACTTTGATGTGTTTTGGGAGAGAGCCAATGCAACCGATTCGACAAGGCGATGTGATTTTACTGCCAGCGCAGCAAGCTGAAGGGAAAAAACTACCTCACTTAACGTTGGCAGAGGGTGAGGTGACGGGACACGCTCACCGCATTAGCAAGGGAGAAGCTGAGTTATTAGAGCGGGATGGTACTCTTTATCTGCGCGTGCTTTCCAAAGAAGCAATCTTAACTCACGAAGAGCATAAGCAGATTTCCATTCCCCAAGGTAACTGGATGGTGAGGATTCAGCGGGAATACGAACCAGCGGGATGGCGGTATGTCGCCGACTAAAGTTGAGAAGCTGACTCCAGAGCAAGAAGCTTTGATTCCTGTTTATCGGCATAAGTGGAGAGGTATTGACCTTTCCACTGAGCCGATCGATCGCCAAAAAGCTGCCCATTCAGTCAAAGCTGCCTATGCAGCAATGGGCAAACCAGAGCCCGAAATTCGCTTTTTGTCAAGTC
>NZ_JACJUP010000499.1:0-4584 GCF_014748295.1 Planktothrix sp. FACHB-1355
CACTCTCCCACTCCCCCACTCCCCCACTCCCCCACTCGTTCTAATTTCTGCTAAGATGCCCTGATGCACCAGAAAAATCGCACTCAAGCTAAATCGGGATGGTCTTTAGACCAACGAGATCCAAAAGTCATTCAAGCCATGATGCCAATATGGGGGTGGCTGTACGAGAACTATTTCCGGGTGCAAACGAGCGGTTGGCATCATATTCCCGACGAGGGAAAAGTCTTGTTCGTCGGTTCCCACAACGGGGGAATTGCTGCGCCGGATATGTTCATGATGATGTATGACTGGTTTCGGCGCTTTGGCTACGAACGCCGGGTTTATGGATTGATGCACCATCTCACATGGCAGGTAGCGCCTTCGTTAGCCGAACTGGCGGTAAAATGCGGCGCGATCGTGGCCCATCCTAAAATGGCGATCGCAGCTTTGCGTCAAAATGCCAGCGTGTTGGTTTATCCCGGTGGCCCGCAAGATTTGTTCCGACCGTACCATATGCGTCATCAAATCTACTTTGCCGATCGTAAAGGATTTATCAAAGTAGCGCTGCGAGAGGAAGTGCCGATTATTCCCGTGATTTCTAATGGCGCACACGATACGCTGATTGTACTTGCAGATGTCCACGAGCAAATGCAGCAGCTAAATTCCTGGGGAATACCTTGGCTTTTCGGTATTGACCCGGAAGTTTTTCCGATTTATCTGGGTTTACCTTGGGGATTGGCGATTGGCCCGTTGCCTCATATTCCATTACCGGTGCGTATCTACACTCGCGTTTGTCCTCCCATTGTGTTTGAACGCTACGGCGATGAGGCATCACGCGATCGCGAATATGTTAATACTTGTTATGAAATGGTTCGTACTAAAATGCAGCAGGAATTAGATTGGTTGGTTAAGCACAGCCAAGATTAATCCTCTAACATTACAATTTGCTAGGAAGGTTGGCAAGTAAATCTTGCAAATTTGTATAGTTTTTTAACGCCGAAACTACCTGATGGTTCGGTTGTGCATATACGTTTGGGTAATCGATTTCGGCAAGTTCTGTTCTGACAGGATATGCCAACAGTTCTCGATCCAAACAAAATTCTGCTCGGACGCCTTTTTTGTTTCCCCGCGCATCAACTCGAATCCAGCGATCGATACTATTTAAGTATATCGCATTCAAGCCGTGTAAAGTTAAATAATTTGGTCGATCGTCATGGAAAACCAAGCGTTGATAGCAGAATCCCGCCGGAATTCCCATACAGCGCAATATCGCCGCTAACAAATGAGATTTGGCGAAACAAATACCCTCTTGGTGTCTTAAAACGCTAGAAGCTTCGCAGGTGACTACTTTGCCGTTAATATCGCAAGAGTGAGCGATATTGTCTCGCACAAACTCATAAGCTTTTTTGGCTATTTCTACATCAGTTTTTGCCTGTTGAGATAATTTATTGGCAATTGCTTGGATGTTGGGAGCGTCAAAATCAATTACATCAGATGTTGCCAAATATTCATTCATATCTGAGATTTCGCATTGCCAATTCATGACGTTATCTCCTGGAATGTTTAAATTAAATCCAATTTCATTTCGTTAGTAGGTGAAAAGCCCAAACTGGAATAGACAGGTAAGCCAGATGGCGAAGCGTGTAAAATAGCTTTCGTACATCCTTGCGATTTGAGATAATTTACTGCTGTGGTGGTGAGTTGCTTGGCAATTCCTTGTCGGCGACGATCCGGTTCGACATAAACTCCCCAAATATATCCATAATGGCGATATTCTGCGGTGAGGATATGGGGATAAAGGCCAGCAAAAAGTTGACAGCTTACGGAACCGACAACTCGACGCTCGACTTCGGCGACAAAAGCTTGATAGGCAAGTTGTTTGCGAGCGCGATCGATAAATTCAAGTGTAATATTAAACCAATCAGTTTTGATACTATTTGCTGTCACATCATTATCCAGCCACATTTGATAAAAGTGTTCGGCAATGAGAGCGTCTTCTTCAGGAAAAGCTGCTCTGATATGAATATCTAATTTCATCTCAATAGTTGGTTTTGCTGAGTGCGATCGTACCCGTATCTACTAAAAGTAATTGTAAGAATTGTAGGTTGGGTTTAACAATAACGAATTTCTAGATCCTTCCGCTCATTGCGAAGCAAATCCAAAATCCAAAATCTAAAATCCTGTCACTTCAACCCAACCTACAAAATTTATGATAATTAGCTAATCAAACATGGCGATTGAACCATGCAGCAATGTTGATTGCAGCTTTATCGATCGTTTCCGGTTCTTCATAAAACTGAAACTGAATTTTATCCCCTAACCAAACAAGCTCTTTGTCTTTGGCGGGAATCAATTCAAATATTTTTTTAGGAATCACCGGCCCGGTTGCCGCCTTGTCAGCGTGTACCATCAATGTCGGCTTGTTGAGATTTTTGATGGTTTCATCGACACGATAAGTCCATAATTCTGCTTCGCTCATCGCAGTAATGCGGTTTTCCCAAAGCCCGTGAAAATTCCAAGCTGGGCCGCGATTTGCCCAACGGATGTACCACTCATATATCGGTTTTGGTAATAGCAAAGCGTTAGGATCTTCGAGACTTACAATGGGAATATACTCCACTTCACCCGTTTGTTCGTATTTAGCCTTTGCTTGCCTTGCTCGTTCAATGCGAGCGAGAGTCTTTTCTTCGCCGCCATTGTATTCATCTGCCGTTTGTTTGGTCAGATAATGACCTGCCACTAGCGCTAATGCTTTTACTCTGCTGTCTTCGGTGGTTGCCTGAATTGCCCAATTAGTACCTTGACATACACCAAGAATGTAAATTCTATCTTTATCTACTTCTGGGCGGGTGAGCAAATAACTAACTGCGGCTTTCAAGTCAGAAACCTTTGCTTGTGGGCTTTCATAACGGCGCGGTTCCCCACCGCTTTCGCCATGAAAACGCGGGTCAAATGCTAAGGATATAAAACCTTCTCTTGCCATTCGGGTAGCATATTGAACAGGGGATTGCTCTTTGACAAATGCTACAGGGCCCAGAATCGGCAGGGCGGGTGCTGGTTGGGTCAACCCGTCAGGAATGTATAAATTACCCACCATTTCCACGCCGTCGTTTGTGAAGCTGACTCGCTCCATTGTGTAGGAGCCTCTGGATTGCGTCTCCGTCATCTGCATTTTTGCCTCCGCACTGTTACTTACTCCGGCTATACCCTGGCTGAGTAAAAAACTGCCTGCCCCGATTGCGCTGGCTTTCACGAAGGTTCTCCGCGATTGGTCAGACATTTTTAGTTTCTCCGCTAGTTGGCTCGTGCAGCGGCTTAAAAATATTGTTGCCCCACGAGCAGGTTAACTGTCTGAATGTTATTAATATCATTAAAACTGTAGATTGTGCAAATATGCAATTTTAGTATAAAAGTTTCAATCGTCTGACTTTTTTAGTCGCAAGTTGGGGTGAAGAAAATTAACTTCCGAGATGGGTTGCGATCGCAAAAAATTCAGGACAGCAACTGACAGCAGCGCCGCACCGACTCCGTGTCCGGATATATCAAGCAAATAAATACCTAAAATCCCATCGTAGAGCCAGTAAAAATCAAAACAATCGCCGCCCAGCCGAGCGGAAGGAAGAAAAACCGCCTCAGTGGAGACAGTTCCTTTGAGAGGTACGGGAAGGAGCGATCGCACATATGCAGCCGCTTCATCCAATTCTGCTTGTAATTTGTGGTTCGCTTTTTCCAACGCTTGCTTTTGGATTTGGAAATCTTGGTTGACGGTTTGTAACTTTTGATTCAATTCATACAACCGCAGTCCAGCTCGCACCCGCGCTTTCACTTCTTCCATTTCAACGGGCTTGGAAACAAACTCATCTGCGCCTGCATCAAGTCCCTCAACACGTTCCTCTACTGCTTCCTTCTCAATTCCCTTTCCCTTCGCCGTCAGCAGAATAAAGAATGTAGTTGATAACTCCGGATCGGCTTTAATACGGCGACACACTTCTAGTCCATCCATCTCCGACATCATCCAATCACAAATTATCAGAGCGGGACGATGCAGTTGCGCTTGCGCGATACCTTCTTCACCATTGCTTGCTAAGATTACATCATAACCCTGATTTTGGAGCGTTCTTTTTAACAGGAGGCGCAAGGTGTGGTCATCATCAACGATAAGAATTTTAAACATAGTACTTTCAATAAAAATTACATCTATTCCAGTTTATTATTGCATTAGAAAAGGTTGGTGACTTAAAAGTGCTAAAAAAAATTCATCTTCAAGTTAATACAGATTTGACTGCATCTGGCCAAGTTTTATCATGGTTTGAGCAGTTAAACCATCCTCCCATCCGTAAGGAAATTTGGTGGCAGTGTCAGACCCTACTTCAAGAAGGCTTTGCTAATATTGTCGAACACGCCCATAAAGATCTGCCACCTGACACACCGATCGATATAGAAGCTGTAAGGTTCGACGAACATATAGAGATTCGGATTTACAGTTATGGCCCAGATTTTGACTTAGAAGCTCAATTGGCGCAAACCCCCAAACTTGAAGATAATTTTGAGGGACGGGGGCGCGGTTTGAAAATTATATCATTACTTGCCGATTACTTTACTTAC
>NZ_JACJUP010000005.1:0-35900 GCF_014748295.1 Planktothrix sp. FACHB-1355
CCTCTCACCGCCGATCAATTACTGCAACGCAACATTTTAATTTATGGCGTTGGCGGTATCATTGCGCCCTTCATTGCCATCAAAATAATCGATATCATCTTGCCACTTTCTTGATAATAGTCAATGGTCAGTTGTCAGTGGTCAGTTGTCAGTTGTAATTTTCCCTTTCATTATGAAACTTATTCACAAACAACACTCGATTTTCTTACCAAACAATACGGCTCGCTTACTTGAAGAAGCGACCGAAATTTGGATACAATGGCGCAGGCAAAAACTACCGTTATACCTATTTCTAGGAATCAGCATTAACTTATTCATTGCGCCCTTAGTTTATGCTGCCACAGATGGTGGATTATACCGCCCTCAATCCTGGGCATTAGGATTGTTGGGATTGGGTGTTATCGCAATTTCCATCTATTTATTTTTCGTTATGTTTGTACCGGAGAGGTTCTAATGAGTTTCGCAAGGGAAATAGGCAGAGCAATTCGTTCTACCCTGGTACTTTGGGTAATTACTGCCTTAATTTATCCACTATTTACGATCGCTTTCGGGCAGATTGTTTTTCCTTTTCAAGCAAATGGTAGTATTCTTACTAACGATCGAGGTCAACCAGTTGGATCGGCTTTAATCGGTCAACCATTTACAAGCGATCGCTATTTCAACAGTCGTCCCAGCACCACCAACTATAGCACTGCCGACCCCACCAAAGATGAAGCAGGTGTACTGAAAACCGGAGTTTCTGGTGCGAGTAATTTAGCACCAAGCAACCCTGCATTGCTCGATCGCATTCAAGGTAAAACCGATCCAGACCCCACAAAAAGCATTGAAGGAGATATTCCCAGATTGCAAAAAGCGGGAATTAAACCTACCGCCGATTTGATTTACACTTCCGGTTCTAGCCTCGATCCCCATATCACGCCAGAAGCAGCTAAAGCGCAAATTTCCCGCATTGCAGCAACACGAAAACTCGACACCAATCAGTTAGAAATTCTAATTAACCAAAATACTGATGGGCGATGGTTGGGAATATTTGGAGAGCCAGGTGTTAACGTACTAAAGCTAAATCTAGCTTTGGATAAACTCAAGCCTGCTAGTTAGTAAATATAATAAATCCCAAATTAAAATGTGCTTGTTTGCATTTTAATTTGGGATTTTTAAAATCATTCTTTTGGCGGCAATTAAATGTATCAACCACAAGCATCTTCACCAGATAGTAGCTACATCCGTCCGGCGCGTCGCGGTAAGCATAAAATTTTTATTGGTATGGCTCCAGGCGTGGGTAAAACTTTCAAAATGTTGGAAGAAGGACACACGCTAAAGCGAAATGGTGTAGATGTGGTAATTGGTTTGTTGGAAACTCACGGACGCAAGGAAACCGCCGCCAAAGCGGAAGGCTTGGAAATGATTCCCCGCCAACAAATAAGCCATAATGGTTTAGTGCTAACGGAAATGGATACCGATGCTATTATTGCTCGCCAACCGCAGCTTGCTTTAGTGGATGAATTAGCACATACAAATATTCCAGGTTCTCAGCGGGAAAAGCGCTACCAAGATGTGGAAGTTATTTTGGCGGAAGGAATTGATGTATATTCCACAGTTAATATTCAGCACTTAGAAAGTTTGAACGATTTGGTAGCTCGAATTACCGGGATTGTTGTCAGAGAACGTATTCCCGATCGCTTTTTGGAAGAAGCTGATGAAGTAGTTGTCGTTGATGTCACTCCCGAAACTCTAGAAGAACGTCTGCGGGAAGGCAAAATTTATGCGATGGAGAAAGTAGAGCAATCATTGCAAAACTTCTTCCAACGTCGTAATTTAATTGCTTTAAGAGAACTAGCGCTGCGCGAGGTAGCTGATAATGTAGAAGGAGATGCTGTTGCAGAAGCAACCCGCACTAGCAATGGTGAAAATTTAGAAATACAAAATATCAGCGTTCACGAACGGGTATTGGTTTGCGTTTCTACAGAACCAAATTCGGTACAACTTTTGCGGCGAGGAGCTAGAATTGCTGGTTACATGAATGCGCCTCTTTATACGCTGTTTGTTGATAATCCCGATCGCTTTTTAACTAAGATAGAAGCACTTCATGTGGAAACCTGCGAACGTTTGTGCCGAGAATTTGAAGGAGAATTTTTGCGAGTGTCTGGGTATAACGTTCCCGAAGAAATTGCCAAAGTTGCCAAGTCTTACCGCATTACTCAAATTGTTTTGGGAAGAAGTCGAAAATCTCGTTGGAAAATTTTACTGCGTGGCTCTTTTATTGATAATTTGATGCGGTTACTTCCCCAAATTGACATTCATATCATCCGCACACAAAATAAATAATTGTACGACGCCCTAGCTATAAAGGGCAGTTGATTTTGCGGGATAAAGAATTTAACAAATTAGTCCAAGCAGAGTTGAGTTCAGTATCTTGGGGATTGGTACGCCGCAGTTGATTTAGTTCGGTTAAAGTGTCATACCAAAGACGCTTTTTAGCAAAAAGATAAAGGCGTTCCCGTGGAGTTGCTTGCTTCAATTGACTCTCAAATTCCGGTTCTAATGCAATCCGCTCGATGACGCCGCTTGTATATATTTCATCGTTCATTCCACCATAGGAAAGAATCCATCGGTATTTTTTACCAATTGCTAAAGGTGGTGCAGTTTGAGGGAGACGAAATTGTATAATTCCTTCACTTTGAGTTAGTTCAAAAGTTGTTTTGTAAACTACATTTTGTTGTTCGTCCTGTAATTGCAACTGCATGGATTTGGATAAGGAGGGTTGATTTTTGAGATAAAACCAAAAAGTTGGATATTCGGCAGCAGTCATTCCGTATCCATGAGTAGGAAGGATCGCCAACAGGTCGCAAGATCCCCGGCTACCTCCATCTTCGGTATCTTCTGGTCTCCCTCTGGGCGGTGGTTCGTATTCTAATAGTTCTAACACCTGGGATAACAATGTACTGCTTCCAGAAGATTGCTGATTTACAACGTCTGCGAAGCCAGATTTAATTATTGTTAAAGCCAAGAAAAAATGTAAGGTAATCTGCCCTAAAAGTAGTTTCTTGTTGCACACTCCCATTAGTATACCTCCTTGCGATCGCGCCATCCTTTTTGTAAAAATATACCTGACGGGGGGACAACAATCGGTCTGCTATTCTCAAGAAGACCTAACTAATGAAAAAAATGAATTTAATACCTTCATTTTACACCCAACACTTAAAAACGCAACTAAAAAGAGCAGAGTTTTTAATTTTATATATATTAGTTGCGATGCTACAACAGCATCGAAGAGTTAAGTTAGAAGAATTAGCCAATCAATTTCCCCAAAAAATCTTATTTGAAAGTCGTCGCAAGAAGTTACAGAGATTTCTGTCGCTACCACACATAACAATCGAGAAAATTTGGTGGCCATTGTTGACCAATTGGTTAACCAATAATTTTGAGCCAAACTCAGTTTTATACATAGCAATTGACCGCACGCAATGGGGATTGGTAAATTTGATAGTTATCAGTCTAATTTATGACAAAAGAGCCATGCCCATCTACTTTGAAGTATTGCCTAACTTAGGCAATACAAATGCAGGCAAGCAGATAGAGGTACTTTCGCGAGTCATGCCCTTATTAAGTAATTATACTAAAATCGTTTTGGGAGATAGAGAATTTTGTTCTGTTGACCTAGCTCAATGGCTCAGAAGTCAACCTCAGACATACTTTTGCCTACGGTTAAAACGAAATGAATATATTGAAATAGCCCCAGATATTTGGCGTCAATTACAGGAATTAGGTGTAATGCCAGGGCTTTCAATTTACTTAGAAGGAGTTAAATTAACCAAGAGTAAAGGTTTTGATTCGGCCAATATTGCAGCTAAATGGAAGCGTACATATCGGAGTAAAGTAGCAGAAGAAGCGTGGTTTATTTTGACTAATTTGGCAGATTTGAAGGCAGCTTTATCAGCCTATCAAAAACGGTTTGGCATTGAAGAAATGTTTAGGGACTATAAGAGTGGTGGCTACAATCTAGAGTCAACAGGCGTGAAGGATGAGCGTTTAATATCTTTAATCATTTTGATTACTTTGGCTTACACCAGGGCCATCATATCTGGCGAAAAAATCAAAAGGAAGGGAGTAGTTAAATATGTGGGTCGCGTGAAAGAAAAACGAAGAACTCAACGCCGCCATAGTAGCTTTTATATTGGTCTACATGGCTATGCTTGGGTGGAATCTCTGGATTTCTTCCATCAACAAACTTCTCAATTGATGTCTTTAAGCCCTCATAAGCTACCTTATTATCAACGAGGTCGTACAGCCGAAAAGCTTATCCAGTCTACCTTTGAGCTATAGTTGTCGCCCCGTCATAATCAATCAGGAGCTTTTTTCAATAATTATTATCAAGGAGTATGTTATGCCCCTTTATATATTTTTTGCGGGCATCATTTATTAGTGGCCAAGCTCCGTCCATCTAATGTAGATCCGCCTGAAGGAGCATTAGAAGAATTACAAAGAGTGATTGGATTAATTAGAAAAGAATGGCCAAATACTCAAATCTTAGTACGAGGCGATAGTGCTTATGCGCGGGAGGAAATCTTTAATTTCTGCGAAAAACAGGCTGGCGTTGAATATGCGATAGCTATGGCAACTAATAGCCAATTAAAGTTAAGAGCTAACAATACAATTGAGAAAGCTAAAAATGAATACTTAAAAAAGCTTGAACCGATTGTTGAATTGATGGAAAGCCTTTTTGAGAAAAATGAAGATTTAGAAGTAGTCAGAACGTTAGTTCCTAGTTCAACTTGGTATCGTTCTTTATGTTATCAAACAGAAAAATCATGGAGTCGTCTTAGAAGAGTTGTGACGAAAGTTTGTTATGGGAGTGAAGGCTTAAAAATTCGTCATGTTGTTACTTCTTTACCTGCGGCCAAAATTACTCCATCAGAGCTTTATACAGATAAATATTGTCCGAGAGGAGAGATGGAAAATCGCCTGAAAGAACAACAATTAGATTTATTCGCTGACCGCACTTCAACTCAAACATTCCAAAGTAATCAATTAAGACTTTGGTTCTCATCAATAGCTTATGTTTTAATGCAAGCTTTTCGTCATCGTTGTTTATCTAAAACTTCTTTTTCTCAAGCAACCGTCGGCACAATTCGTCTGAATTTCCTGAAGTTGGGAGCGAGAATTACTGTGAGTGCTAGACGAATTTTAATGGCGATTACCAGTGCTTGCCCCTGTCAAGATATTTTGTCTATTGCTTACTTTAGAATTCAAGGAATTCAGGATACTGGTTGATTTTTTGACGGTAACTTGCTCAACTAAATAGCTCGTCAATGACTGACTATATATGCAGTCTATTTTCTGATGAGTAGTTTTTTGAATTAAGCTGATTTTACTGACGATTTAGTAACTGTTTGGTGATTTTAGATTACATTTTTCTCTAGCGACTGTTTCCATATCTCTTGTTTTTCAAAAAGTTCAACTTTTCATCCCCAAATTAGCTTTTCAAATCAGTTTGTGAGAAATGCGGGAATGCTGATTCCTTCGTTACCTTAACCCAGTGATTACAAAACAGCTAGAAACATAAAATGGCACAAAGTTGCCAAAACCGTGGTTGAATAGAGATATCCCAATCCCAGTTCGCCAGCAATAGGGAGAATCAGCCCCGATGCTGAGCTACGACCAGTTTGTTCAGTGGTGTCAAAACTTGGCGCTAACTGAACAGACAATCCAACAAATTGCTCACATCCGCAACTCGCCACCATCGCGGCGAGTCCACAGCCGTGCGGGAAACGTCAGCGGTCGCTACCCCAGCCGCAAAATGGGGTTAACCATCCAATTCGAGAGCCACCGCAACGAGCTAGCAGCCATCTATGAAATGGAATATGACTCATCAGTTCTCGAATACTACGACCAACCCCCGCCCTTCAAACTGCTTTACGAAGCCAAAAACGGTCGTCAAATCGGAGTCTTACATACCCCAGATTTCTTCGTCATCCGCATCCACACTTGTGGTTGGGAAGAATGGAAAACAGCAGAAGAATTAGAACGATTAGGGACACAAATGCCAAATCGCTATCAGAAACAACCAGACGGTAGCTGGCGATGTCCCCCAGGTGAAACACACGCCCAAAATTTCGGACTGTATTATCGCGTCCGTTCGGGAGCCGAAATTAACTGGAACCTACAACGCAATCTCTTATTCTTAGAAGACTACTTTCGCACAGACTCATATCCTCAAAACGAACAAACCACCCAAAAAATAACAGCACTAATATCAGCAATACCTGGCATAACATTAGCAGAACTTTTCAACCAAGGTATCAAACCAGATGACATATACGCACTAATCGCTAGCGAAAAAGTTTACGCCGATTTACAAATTGCCCCCTTAGCTTCTCAACCCGAAAGAATACAAATTTTCCCTGACATCCTCACCAGTAAAAATTTTCAACGCCACGAGAGAAAAACCCAATTAATCCAAACAGAAGAATTGCCCCTGCCCAAAGCATCTCTAACAGTCAACAATCATCTCAACGACATCCTAACTAGCGCTAGTGAGAAAGATTGTACAGAAGCAAATCGGCGCTATCAGATTATCGCCCCCTACTTACAAGGTTCAGCCCCCAGCTTTGAATCAGTACCAAAGCGAACATTTTATCGCTGGGTTAACCAATGGCGAAAAGCAGAAACCTTATATGGTTCAGGCTACATGGGTTTATTACCAAAAAGCCATCTCCGAGGAAACCGCCGAACTAAACTACCCCCAGCCACCGTGAACTTACTAGAAGAATTCATTGCTAATGATTACGAAACCCTCAAACAAAAAGGTAAACTAGCATCTTATAGCAGCTTCCAAAAAGCTTGTTCAGAACAAGGAATTTTAGCACCCAGCTATAAAACATTTGCCCTCGCCACACAATTGCGCCCACAACAAGAACAAATTACCAAACGCCAGGGACATCGCGCTGCATACAAGCACGAAACCTTCCACTGGGAATTAGAACTAACCACTCCCAGACATGGAGACAGACCCTTTGAAATTTGCCACATTGACCACACAGAACTAGATATTGAACTAATCAGTTCTCGTACATCTGTAAACCTCGGTCGCCCTTGGGCTACCTTTTTAACCGACGCTTATTCCCGCCGAATTTTAGCCATCTACCTCACCTTTGACCCACCCAGCTATCGCAGTTGCATGATGGTAATGCGTGAATGCGTTCGCCGTCATTCTCGCTTACCGCAGTCAGTAGTAGTAGATGGTGCAAAAGAATTCATGAGCGTATACTTTGAAAGACTCCTTGCAGCTTATGAATGCACCAAAAAAACCCGTCCTGCTGCTAAACCCAGGTTTGGTTCCGTCTGCGAACGGCTGTTCGGAACTGCCAACACTATGTTCATTCATAACCTTCAAGGAAACACTCAAATCACTCGTCAAAACCGCCAAGTTACGAAAGCAGTTAATCCTCGAAACCAAGCAGTTTGGACGCTCGGTAGTTTGTATCAAAACCTGTGCGATTGGGCTTATGAATTTTATGATAATAAAGAGCATCCTGCTTTAGGAAAAAGCCCGCGCATCGCTTATGAAGAAGGGTTAATCCTTTCAGGAAATCGCCCCCAAAAATTAATCTCTTACGACGAAACCTTCCGCATTCTTACCCTACCCACCACTACCAAAGGAACAGCCAAAGTTATCCCAAATCAAGGCGTAAAGATAAATCATATTTACTATTGGCACAATAGTTTCCGCAGTCGGACAGTCGAAAAAACCCAAGTACCTGTACGTTATGACCCCTTTGATGCCTCCTGTGCTTACGCTTATGTCAAGGGACAGTGGGTAAGCTGTATTTCGCAGCATTACAGCAGTTTTCACGGTCGTTCAGAAAGAGAAATTATAGCTGCTTCGGAGGAACTACGAAAACAGTACAAAAATCACTCCCAAAATTTTAGTATTAATGCCAAAGCGCTGGCAGAATTTTTAGCAAGTACACAAGCAACTGAAGCTGTCCTGTTGCAGCGCTTGCGGGATGCAGAAGCTAAAGATGTTTTATCAACTATGGAAACTTCTTTGCACAATCTAACCCCAGAAAGAGTACCCATTCCTACTCAATTACACAATGCCATCCCATTCAAAGCAGAAATAGATTATTCGGCAACTCCAGATACATCTAGTGATTCAGAAATTCAACCTTACGATGAGTTTTGGTAATGACAACTCTACCCCGGTTTCCTCGTGAACTTTTACAAGCATCCAAATCAGAAAGACTAGCTTACTTCTCTGATTGTACAGTTGTACATCGCCGATTAAAAGAAGCTTATGATAATTTTGTAGAAGCGATAACTAATCCCGGAGGCGCAGCATTAGTCTTTTTATTTGGGCCGACAGGTGTGGGAAAAACCACGCTCCTGTATCAGGTAATGAAAGTCCTAATAGAGCAGAATTTATTAGCAATGGCACTAGACCCTGGTTTCATTCCCGTCGCTACTGTAGAAGCCCACTCTCCAGAATTGGGGAATTTTGATTGGAAAGATTACTACAAGAGCGTCTTAGTAGCGCTGGCTGACCCATTTGTTGAATACAAATTGAAAACTAGAAGCAGCCGAACTTATGGCAGTGGAAAAGAACAACATTTAGCCAAATCAAAAGCCAACCTATCCTCAATTAGAGAAGACGTAGAATACACGATGAGTCAGCGCCAGTTAATCGCTTTTCTAGTTGATGAAGCACAGCGATTTACTAAAATGGCGAGCGGGCGACGACTGCAAGACCAAATGGATGCTATTGTGTCAATGGCTGGTATGACAAATACTCTACATGGATTGTTTGGCACTTATGAACTATTGGAATTTCGGAATCTGAGCGCTCAATTGAGCCGACGCAGCATCGATATCCACTTTCAGCGTTACCAGGTTGAATATGCGGAAGATATTATAGATTTCAAACGGGTACTCAAGAGCTTTGCTTGTCAGATGCCTTTGCCAGAAGAACCTGATTTGGAGTTGCATTGGGAATATTTTTATGAACGTAGTATCGGATGTGTAGGTATTGTTAAGGATTGGCTGACTCAAGCTTTAAGAAAAGCCTTAGATGCGGAAGCTTCTACTCTTACTCTCGTTCATCTCAAACCTTATGCTCCCTCTGTATCTAAATGTATGCAAATGATTACTGAGGCTATCGAAGGTGAGAAGGCTTTGATTGAGGATGAAACAGAATTAATTAAGCTGCGCCAAAAGTTAGGATTGACCGCAATCTCTTCACCGATAGCTAAAGAAGCATCTCCAGATAATATGGCTAATTCTGCTCAAACTTCTAAGACTTCTCGAAAGAAGAGAAACCCTGGCGAGCGCAATCCCCATCGGGATGTTATTGGAGGGACTCAAAATGTCAGTTAATAGATTCACTCTCCATCAGCGTAGAAAAACTTTTCTACCAGACATTCCTGAACGTAGCTGCCTTTATCCTCTTGCACCTTGGGGCGTAGGGACTTCTGATGTGGAAAGTTTAACTAGCTATGTCGCGAGATTGGCAGCTATTCATCAAGTACCAACTGGGATTTTGCTTGGAAAGTATGTCACTCCGATAATTAGCCAATTTACTGACAAAGATGTGCCAAGGATATCTCATTCTTTTTGGAGAGCTTTTGGCACAGATACAGGTGCTTGGAATGGTTTGGGTGTGATGGCTTTTAATTGTTCTGTCGCTGTCTGTTCACTAACAAAACAACATCATCTTCATTTGTTGACTCTGTTAAGTTGTCATCAAGTTTTATCTCACCGAGGATTACTCCGTCCTTATAAGGCTTGGTGTCCAGCTTGTTATGAGGAATGGGAAAAGTTAGGGATTGTTCTTCACGAACCTTTGCTTTGGTCGCTGAAATTAGTCACAGTTTGTGTGCGTCATCAACAACGACTGCAACATCAATGTCCTTATTGTTATCGGTCATTGTATTGGTTGGAGTGGAATTCACGTCCTGGCTTCTGTTCGAGATGCCACCAGTGGTTGGGAAAAACAGAATGCTCAAGGGAAATGTTAGACAAAGAGGAGGAAGTCTGGCAAGCTTTTGTGGTGAAGAATCTGGCCCAATTGTTAGTGGCAGCCCCAACTTTTGCGTCTCCTCCACCGAGAGAGAATATTGCCCGTGGGATGAAGTTGTGTATTGATGCTGTGACTGGGGGAAATGCGAAAGCTTTTGCTGACAAGTTATATTATTCGGCTTCTGTGCCGGGGGAGTGGCGAAGGGGGAATGCTCTGCCACAATTGGATTTGCTCTTTAGGCTTTGTTACTGTCTACAGGTGCCGTTACTTAAGTTCTTGACTGGGGAAGTGGTTCTTGATGAACCTGTGAGTTTAATACCGCTACCGGAACATCAATCGATGCGGAAAAAGTACCGACCTTTTGATTTTGCACGAGTTCAAGGTTTGTTGGAAGCGGCGCTGCAACAGAGTCCACCCAAAACGATGCGGCAGGTGGCTTTGGAAATCGGATACGATCCTGGGGATTTGTCTAAATATTTTCCTGATTTGTGTCGTGCTATTTCTGTGCGTTACAAGCGTCGTAAGCTGGAAGCATAAAATGGCACTCCTCTATTTGAAGGATAAAATGGCACAGCGTGCCATTTTATCCTTCAAGTGACAACTGTTGTAGTAAATTGTGTGTCAAGTGAGTGACATAACTCAATGGAAAATTTTCCATTGGGGCTTGCACGCTCGTCGAGGATACCCAACCCAAAATTCACTCACCTAAAACCTCCGGGAAGTGTGGAAGCCCCCGCGTTTTTACCGGGGGATGAAACACGACACGAGCGAATTTATTCGCTGTGCATTTGTCACCAAGAATAAGCATATCCATCCTTTCGGTGAATTGCTTGACAGTATTTATGGCTAATTCCTTGTACTCGACCATCTTTAGTAGCAATATCAAAACTACCAGATGCTCGACAAAGAACGCGCCCAATATAAGTGCCAATTTTCTTGCCACTTGTAACAACGGCTTTGACAATATCGCCTGTTTGAAACCCCTGATGAATTTGAGTTCTAGACCGATGACGAATTGGGAAACCGTATTTATCCGTGCCGCACATCTGACGAGTTCCATGCCCCATAGCTTTGATTAATAGCGGTTGTATCGTTTTAACATCTAATTGTTCGACATTACCCACACAAGCTGCATCCAGCCAGTGCGTTTTAGGTAGCTCTAACCGACATCGGTTAAACTTGGTTTTACCTCCGCTGGCTACCTTAACAGGTAAGCCAGTTTGTTTGAGTCTATTAAACAAAGCCCATCGGGTTGAATTGACTGCTGCGGCATCTTTTAACGGACGTTTAGCTTGAGCCAACACTCTTTTTAAGACATCCGGCTTCTTTTTCAAGAAAGCCTCAATATCCTGAGTTCCTTTCTTAATATTGCAAGGTTCACAAGCTAGGCATAGATTAGAAATTCGGTTTGTACCTCCTTTAGCTTTGGGGTGAATGTGTTCAATTTGTAAAAGTACATTTTCCTTACCACAGTAAGCGCATTTTCGCGACCACTTAGCTAATAAATATTCCCGAACTTCGTAACCAAATAACGTTCCTTGCTGGTACTCAATACCTGATATTTCTGGGTTTTCGATATGCTGTAAGTCAAATCGCACAAGTTCTTGGGAAATCCCTTCTATGGGGGTATATCGACGCAATCGATTTACCCAAGTCAGGATTGTTTCAACTCGATGCTGAAGACTGGGGGCTAGCCATCCATCAGGACGATTACGGTTAAGAAAACGAGGCTGGCGGTATCTGGTTTTACGGTTACGACGCCCTCTTCTTAATGCTCTACGTGACTCAAGAGCATCCTTAATTTGCTGTCCGCGATGGATAATTTCTGCACCAAAAACCACTTTTTCTCCTTGGAGTAAGGCAATTCCAGTTACTTTTGACCCTGGATCTAGTTTCAGTTGCATTGGTATCGGTTTATCATCAACAGCTTTATTCAAAACTATTGTAAAGGGAAACCGTCGAAATACTTTTGCTTTTCCTGATTTGAGTAAACTTCTAGCCACTCCAGGGGTACAGGGGTTGAGTGGTTTACGGTTGGTATCTATAACTAGAACAAAGTTAGACATTGTTGTGTCTCTCCTGATTTCTCGTAACGTTAGCTTCGCCAATGTTCAGAGTCGGTACGCATCCAAAACGCACTTCCTTAACCCCAACCGAGATGTTTAACGTTTTGGTTCTAGGGCTTGAGTCTAGCTACGCAACTCAAGGTAGGAACTTTAACTCTTGCTCTGAACGTAGTCATGATTACTAAGGCTGGTCAGCTATCTGAATCGGAGGCATGAAGCCCCCGTGCTTCAGCCGGGGGTGCTGACTCGGTTGCGGGTTGATAAATCTGACGCAACTCTTCCACGGAACTCACCGTTCTCAGTCCCGCTTGAACTGCTCTCAACTGCTCTATATCTATTAGAAGGGAAATTTCTGGCAACAAGTTTAATCCCTCGCTGCCAAATTTCAACTCTAACCCCAGTTCAATGCTTTCTAGGAGTATCTGTCTCAGAAGCTGCTGGCTTTGCTCAATCCCCTGCTGAATACCCTTTTGAATTCCGATTCGCTCAACGCTCGTGATGTATGGCATACGCCTTTCCTCTTCTAATTGAATCACTTCCTGCCAAAACAGTTGCTCTAATTCTTGTGGGAGGCTCATTACCCAGTCTATAAACTGGAATAAATTAATGACATCTTCCTGTTCAAACCGGAGTTCGTACAACCGTCTGGTTAGAGACAGTTTCCATTCTTTACGCTGATTTCTATTTTCGCGGGTTTCAATCGCTTTCAAGTGGGCCATTACTACGGTAGCAAAGGGGTTGCGGCTTTCTTCTAACGCCGACCACTGTTGTCGGTAGTCTAGCAACTTCACTACCGGAAACCTGAATCCGATTGAACATCCAAATAATTCATAGCCAAATTGATTGGGTCGCCAGTTTTTTCGCTCGTCACCCAGCACGGCTAGAGAAGCTACCGATCTCTTGTAGCGATCGTAGATGCGATAATGATAACTGAACATCCTTTCGGCAAAGTCGGATTCTTCCTGGCTTTGGACTTCTATATGAATTAAAACCCAAGCTAGAGAACCACTTTTAAGATAAATCTTTACCAGTTTATCGGCCAGTCGCCGTCCCAGTTCCGCATCCCGCACCACCTGTTGCAGTTCCTTGTCCAGAAACTCCGGGGTGCTAGTCCAATCAATTTGTTCGTGAGCTTGTGGGAAAAAGAATAATATAAATTCCTCAAAATATCGTTGTAGGATATCTTTCCAAGGGGAATCGAATTCAGTCTGGGGATTGGTCATGCACCTTGCTGAGTAGTAGGAAGTTTAGCTCTGGGTATTTTATGCAGTTGACACCCGTTAAATTATAGTGCCACGCATGATGCCTTCATTTCTCTAAAACTCAAAGTGACAACTCAAACCCACGTTGTGACTGCTTTCGTTCCAGTTCCAATTGCTCTCTTTCTCGTGTTTCAATTAGCAACTGCTGCCATCGTTGAAAGAACTGCACGTCTTGAACGGTAAGCCTATTGCGCTCAACCGCTGACCAGCCATCATCCTTACACATCGCTCTCATTAATTGCTGATTGTCGCTATTCCTCACCAGCACCAATTCATCCTCATCCCAACCAGCCGTATACTGCTTACCTTGATATCCGTTTTCACCAATATGATGCAGGTAATTATTAACAATTCGCGCCACAATTCTAGTACGTTGCCGCTGTACCTCTTCGACATCTGCTGGTTGACGATTGCTAGCTCTTTGAATAGCCCTATCTTGTTCTCTACTATAACTGATACCTTTATATTTCTGAAGCCCTGGAAAAGTATACTCCCTACCCAAATGAGTACCGCTAATTGCAATGCCATCTAACTGATAGGAAATCCCTTTATTTTTTCCAGTGCGCGTGTAACCAACCCTAACATCAATTCCTTCATCTTTTAGTCGGTTAATCAATTGCGGCATCGCAGGACAATTTGTAGCCGCTTCATCGATATAATCTTGCAACTTCTCCCGCACGCTTTCTTCCCCAGTGCGCTGTAGTCGTCGCCATTCTCCAGTAGTGGGACTCCTACGCCCTTTCTCCCAACTGGGCTGCACTGCTTCTAACTGATAATCTCGTTCTAGCTGACGAATCAGTTGTTCCGAACGCCTGTAGTCCCAACCGTCATGCACGCATTCCCCAGTTAACTTGATTCTACTGGCAACAATATGGATGTGGTCGTGAGTGCGATCGGCATGACGAACGACAATATACTGATTATCATCGAAGCCCATACCGTTGAGATAGTCAAGGGCTATCTCTCTCCACTTGTCATTATCCAACTTTTCGCGGGCTGGCACTGACAAAGAAGCATGGTAAACCACCCGTTCCACTCTGGGATTTAATGCCCTGGAAAAGCGAAATTCGGCAGCTAATTCGCGGGGGTTTTCACCAACCATGTTACCGTCAATCAGTTCTGCCCCTTCTTTATCGAACAGGTAGTTCAATACTCCCCGAAAACCCCTGCCCTTAACTTGCTTCCCAATCATCCGCATCCTCCAAGTCTGCCACTACATCAATTTCGACCAGTTCGCGTCTGACTTTTTTGAGTAGAGTTTCTAAGTTCTCCAGCAGTTCGGGATTGGCAGGTGGGGTTTGGCCCAGCTTTATTGCCGCGTTAGCGGCTTTGGTTAGTTGGTTTAAGTTTACGCCGATTTTGGCTAATTCCCGGTAAGTGTCGGCAGCGATGTGCGTTACTTTGCGAGGTAGTCGTCGCTTGAGGGTGCTAGCCCGAAACAATTCGCTTAAAGAAAGTCCTGCTGAGACTGCTTTTACTTCGGCTAATTCTCGCTCTTTCTGTGTCAGCCGAATGATAACTGTCTTAGAACGTTGCATCACAATTCAAAACTACCCCCTTTTGAATGCGTGAATTTTAAATGCGTGAATTTTAAATTTTTACTGTGCTGGGGGTGTCCAGAGGGGTACTCCCTTCTGGCAAGCCTGCCGCCGCGACCATCGTCAAATTAGTGCAAAATGTATAAACGGCGGCATGGCTTGCTCCCCACCGCGATCGTAACGCAGCGGTGGGTGTTACAAGCGTAATCGGCTTGCAGGGCGATTTGAGCTAATATGCGTATTTTATCAGGAAGAGTGCCATTTTTTTGCCATTTTTTGTGCCAACGTGGGGAAAAAGTGGAGACTGAGGATAAAAAAGTGGCGTTTTTCTATCTGGAGAACGAGGGCTAAAACTGGGTTGTAGTACGTACAATTAGTCAAAAAACGCCACTTTTTTGGTAAGTGTCCCCAAAATCGTGTCAAAAGTAGGTAAATTGTGGGTATTTTTGCACTAAGCAAATATACTCAAAAAATTAGTTTTTGAAACTGAGAAATTTTTTTGTCGAGTTTTAGATTTTCCAAATGACTGAGCGCGACTTAATCGAACTGTCTTTTCGCTATCGGACTAAACCGGGTAGTAAAGATGCTCCCCTGTTTCGCTATCTCAAAAAGTTAAAACCAACCCAACGAAAGCAGATGATTCTAAAAGCACTGCGGGCTTGCTACCTGATTGAAGCGGTGAAGGCGGATGAGGAATTAGATAAGGTGGACAAGCGGAAACTGGTGCGGCATTTGGAAAAAGTTTATTTTGACGAAACGCTGGTTGTTAATGGTGAAGGGGTGGAAGCATACCTGAACGTCTCGGTTAGGGATTGAGGAAAGGGGGGAATTTGTCACATCCTGAAGAACTGCGCGAGCTTGCAGACTGCTGTTACCTTTTCAACTGGAGGAAAGCAATTTGCCCAAGGCTCGGCCAGAAATTATCAAGGAAGTCTTTAACGTACCTGACGGCTCCAAAAACTTCAAAATTAATGAGTTTGGGGTCAATTCAATGTGCCATTTTTTGCAGTTTCATGCAGTTTCATGCAGTTTTGTGCAATTCTATGAGTAAATCGCTTCTTCTTCATTCAGTAAACTGTTGCACTCTTTTGCATGAAACTGCATGAAACTGCACGAATTTGCATGAAATGGCATTAGAAAAGCAGTTAGCTCTCATGGCTGAGAATGATGCTTCATCTTTAGTAGCAAGCAATGGTATTGTCCGTACAAATTCGCCTTGAAGATTTGACCTCTTACCTCGATCCAGAATCAAGAGTACCATTCGGTTGCAGCTTGCCAGCACTCGTTATTGACTTAATATTCCTTTACCGCTCGGTTTGAGTGCAGTTATCCACTACATAGCCTCTCAAAAATTCTAGAAAAACTTTAAACTTACTCACTCGAACGAAAACCCTAAAAATAACGAATTTCGGGTCAGCCTGACTTGTGGCTGCATGAGGACTGGTGGGGATAAGTGTGGTTTGATGTGGTTAATTGTGGCAACCCGTTCATCCCAAAGTAGCAATGCCAGCACCTAAGAACACGAAAAGCCACATCCAGCCACACCCAGCCACATAAAACCACAACAATGACAGTCAAAGGAATCGACTAAAAAAGACGCTTCATCGGTAGTAGCAAGCAATGGTATTGTGATCACAAAATGACTTTTTAGTATTCAGATAATAATCGATGCTCTCCCTCCTTGTGCGGAAACCCAACCGCACAAGGAGGGATAAAGACAGCTTAAGCTTTTTATTAGATTTAATTACAACTTGTAGCTATTAATGCTACAAAATTAACAAAATATTAAGCGCTGGCTTGGTATTATGTTTCCGAGTTATGACTTTTTTAAGTATTTATTCCTGTAAGGAAATAGCAGGAAACCCCAGGTTTATCAAGGTTTTTCAAGGATTTTTTGGCGAAAAGCGTGCGTTTTTTGCCTTGGTTTTCCTTATCTCCGATATCTCTCGTTTTTATTCGCTCGGCTCAAGTCAGATTTTAGGTATTATTGCTCATAAGAAAGGCTGGGGAAATTCGGGGGAATATTAGGGTAAAGTAAGTACGAATACTTATTTTATTTCCTGGTAATTTTCCCCACTTTTTCCCCTGTGAAATCTTGGTCTTCTGGGGAGCAAGCAGTGGCGGTATGTACATCTCTTCCTTCGTAAAATAATCAGTCGCCGTCACAGCTTGTTGGGGGGATACCCCCAAACCCCCAAGCCAAATATGCGAACTTACATAGTGTTTGGAATAGCTTGACAAGAGTAGTTTACTGGTAGTCAAGTTCGAGCGGGTGTTGAGGCTATCCTTTATTCGATCTGCGAGAAAATAATCTGGTTATAACTTTTAAAGAAAAATTGCGCTCGATGTGCTATATCAAATAAAGGGTATGACCGAATGTAGCTTATATATTGGACTTTGAAAACGGCACGGGAGCGAGTAGAGGAAGTTGACCCCGATAATACGGAAAGCTGGAAGGCGATCGCAACGACGCTGTACATCGCAGCGCAGAGAAGATTCAACTTATAAATCCACAGCGCGAAACAAACGCCCCTAGCGCGATGTCACATTGGGCTTGTGAATATGGACGTGCCAGGGGTATTCTTTCTGTTGAGAGCTTGATAAATTAAAGAGCAGCCATGTATTTTCCACCGAAAAGATTAGCAGACACTACGAATATTTGCGGTGCCAACATCAAAGGCACTCGCGAGGATTTGTCAGCGTTAATAGAACAATTTGAATCTAAGGGATTTCAGATAAAATCATCGGACTTTTACTTTAATAAACTGTTTGATGCCGAGGAATCTGACTGGAATGTCGAGGTCAATTTTTTTCTCCAAAATGAAGGTGACGAGCGTGCAGAGCTTTCAGCCTCAACCTCAAAAACAAAATCGGTTTGTTTCTCTATTATCGAAGGTCTGCGCGAGGATTTATCGATGTTGGTGGAGCAGTTAGAGGTTAAAGGTTTTAGCATAGAAAAATCAGAATTTTATCCCTCATATTCGCAGTTGGACAACCGAATGATTTGGCGAATATACGTTCGATTTATGTGATAAATTCGGTATTTATAAGCCTACTGTTTTGGGGATTTTCGGTTTTGATGCACTTTTGAACCTTGCGTACTGTATTGACTGCAACCCCTGCCTGTTCCGCCGAAGATCGCAATGACAATCCTTGCGACAAAGCTTGAATGACTTTTTGGGATGAAGGCTTTGCTAAAAACTCAAGAGCCGATTCGCCAACGGGAGGTCGCCCAACGTGCTGCCCCCAGTTTTTAGCACGCTCCATACCCGTTTTTATTGCTTGCGAGCGTCTATTAGCAAGCTCTCGTTCTGCAATCAAATTTTCGGTTTGACTGGGTTCACCAGCCAGGATGCCTACCTCAATTTTTGATAAACTTTTTGGCTCCATCCGCCGTAAATCGCGCAGTACGGTCTTGGCTTCCTTGTCGGGAAAGGCAAAATATTCAGTTAAATCCCCGATTTTTGTTTGAAAGAACGAATAGCGATGTTTGAAATATTTTTCGACGTTCCCACGATGCGGCCATTCGCCCAAGACTTTGACTGAAAAAGATTGAAAATGCGAGCGTAAATCTCGTTCAATCTCAACTAATCTTTCAGAGAGATTGCGCTGCGTAACGCCGATTTTGTAAATGGTTGTTTCGCCAGTATCGACTTGCAGGTAGTAAAGAGTATTAGCTAGTATTTTGCGAAATTCAGCCCGATAAATTTGCAAGTCTCGCAACTGCTGATTGAATAATGGAGAGTTTTCCAAATAAGCAGTTTGCGCGAGATTCTCCAACTGCTGTAACTTCTCCAGCAGCATTGGCTCTTGAACTTGGTTGAACAGCAGCAAAGATAATGCGCCAACTGGTATCTTGCCCAGCTTTGTAAACTGATATTCGCCACCGTATCGATATGTATTGCGCTCTAGTAGTTTTTCTTTAATTAAGATTTTTGGAACAAGGCTTTCGTGAATACCTTTATCCTTGATTCTGTAGCGGTTCCAGAGGTCTTTAAGTTGCTGGAGTTCCTTGCCCGTCAGCCAGATATTGAAGTTGTCGTACAGGGGTAAGTAAGGAACAGAGCGACTATCGCGATCTACTTCCCGGCAAGTTTCGTTGGTATGCGCGAAGTGATGTTCTTTCCGGCGTCCCTTCTTCGCGGTCAGTTCGCCATCACAGTAGGGACACCTTAGCTGAGTCTTACCGCTTGGAACGTCTTCGATCGACACCAATGTTTTATCCGGAGAAACGCCGTACCTGAGCCACATTTTTGGCATCCTTTATTTGATACAGAGCATTCTTGGAAAGTTGGCGAACCGGGCTTGCTTTCACTGTATCAAAAAAAGGTAATCGCAAAATGCCCAAGCGTCATCGTTGCTTGGGTCGTGTATAGATTTGCGTCTAGATTGGGTAAAATCATTTCCCCTGGAACTGCTGCCACTTACCTATCAAAGCGGTAGCGCCCAAATCAAGAGCCTCGCTCAGAGCGATAAGAGGCGAGCGAGGGGAGGTAGGAGCGGACTTTGGCGGCAGCTTCTTGCATCGTGATTGCCCCATCGCGGTTGATGTCAAGCCCTCTGTTTTGGCGGTACTCAATACTGCCAGCACGCCACACCGCTCCACGTCCCCATCCAGTTCTACCTGTCAGCACAGCTGCGTAGGTATCTTCCAGGTTGTTTAGCTTTCCTTTGAATGGGCTGTAATACTTTTCCACCCACTTCAGTTGCTCCAGTCGGTTCATGCCGCAAAGTTCGTCAGTCGAGGTTCCGAGCGCTCTGGCTGTTGGTCGAATGAACTGAATTAGTCCTGTCGCGCCGATGAAATTTTGCTTACAAGGAGAGTATGTCCCGCCAGTCTCGAAGCCCATTACGGCCAGTATCCACTCCGGCTTAGTGCCGATTCGTTTGGCGATCGCTTCTACTTCTTTGATGAACTCCGGCTCCAACTTGCTGGGCAGGGTATAGCTGCCATATACGTTTTTGGTGCTGCCGGGAAGCCAGGAAGGAAGTTGCGATCGCAGTCCTTCCACTGCCTTACCCGGCAAACTGGTTGCCGATTTAGTCAATCCCTGGATACCTGCCCCTATATAATCCGGCACGGCGACTGCTGCCACGCACCCCATTAGCAGCAGCGTTACCCACAACGAATAATCAAGCGGATGTTCGATTTCTTGGAGCTTGCGGCGATCGCTCATTTTAGCCCCTCCAACGTCTTTCCAGTCAGGAATGCTTCAATGCCAAACCGACGCGGCGGAACTAAAACGCCATCGACCTTCTCTGCAAAGTGACCGTGTGGCCCAGTCGATGCGCCCGAATTGCCACTAGCTCCCCAAACTTCTCCGGCTGTGTAAGTACCTTGTTTGCTGCGACTTAGGTGTGCTACGGAGAGAGTGACATTACCAAGACTGGGCGCGGTATTGTACCCGACCAGCCCGCCCGAAGAGTTGGTTGCAGAGCATTTTACAGTCACCTTTTCGCCCCTTTTCCCCACTGCGTACAAAGGCGTACCGATGGGCATAGGGACATCTTGACCCCGGTGGAACTTGCTGCAAGTGGGACATGGTTTTTCTCTTAGTCCCCAAGGAGAGCCGGCAATTCTTCTCCCACCAGCGAATTTGTCTCCTCTTCCTGCTTTTTCGCCCCAGTGGCCAGAGAGCTTGAGAGAATCGCCGTTCTTATTCGAGTGAAGTGCGTTGCCGACTACGGGGATTTTGGATAATACCCCACCGACTGCGCCGCGAATAAAGTTGGTTGGGGCGCTGGCGATTTTTAAGCTTGGGTGGATGACGTTGATGTAAACCAGACAAGCGAAAATTAGCCAAAGCAGGGTTAAATTTGTGCGCTGCTGAACCTTGCTCCACTCCACAGAAAGCCACGCTTGTTCAAAGCTTTCGAGTCTGGTTTGGAGTTCGCGAATTGGTGCGGTTAACTTCTCCTCAAGTTCCCTTGCTGCCCGGTCTGCTGGATTGGAGTTGAGCCAGATTAGAGTCTGCTTAATCCGTTCTGCTTGTTCGTAATCGTCGAGTGAGGGGTCACCGTAGCGATCGACATATTCCTTAAATTCAGGCGTGCCAACTTGAGGGGGGTCTGTTCTGCCCTCCACTACAACTGTTTTGTGAGTCATATTCAGAATGCTTTAAACTTGTTCCCCCGGTCAGCGCCGGGGGTTTTCTTTGAGAGATTGGTTAGAAATTGGTGAAGCGGAAAGTTACGGAACCCTTGGTTTGTGTGGCGTCGAGCGCCCGGTTGCCATCAACTAAGTAGCGCCATTTGGTTTGTTCGTTGCAGGCTGGCTGACCTAAACGGGCTTGCACTTCGATTAATGACCTAAATTTTTTACCGCTGTCAATTTCCTGCTTGAGTTTGAGCGCCAGTCCTAGCGGTAAGTCCCTTGCGCTTTGGCTCTTGATCGAACCATTCTTACAAACTGCCAACCGAGCATCTGGCTTCCCGGTATCGCTGCGCGGTTGTGCGATCGACGCTCCAGATTTTTTCAGATTCTGTTGCACCTTAGATTTACCGCGCTCTAGAGCACTGCCTACTACCTTGTTAATCGGTTCGGGGTTTTCGCCTCTGTCAACACCTGCCTTACTCGCCGCTTTGATAGTGGTGCTGCCCAGACCGCTCCACCAGGCGATGATGGGGCGAATATCGAAAGCGCGATCGCTTCCACTCATTGCAGCACCCACAATTCCAATCAGCAACGAAAGCAGAACGAGTGACGCCACCAACTGGAACAATCGATTAATCATCGCCGTGGCCTCACTACCGGGCGTTTTGGTTGGGGTTTTGGTTGCGGGAACACAACTTCAAACACGCCACGCACAAAGCACCCACCCCGGCGAGCGCTTGCAAATACCTGCTGTTCTAGGGTATTGCCCCAAGCGTTGCACTGCCGCCCCTGGAGTCCGCCCCAAAATCCACCAATCCCTAAATAAGAACAGAAGAGGAGGAATATCGCGAACCACTTCCAGAAGCTCAGGAAGTCCCCTTCGCTTGCCTCGTCCCATAAGTTCTGGATGATGTTTTTATCTCTGCTCATGTCCCTATCCTTCGTGCGTCAATCGTTTGTACTCGTCTAGCGCTGTTCGGTAAGCTTTGCTGCCACCCTTTTTAGCTCCCCAGATGGCCAAGATAATTTGCTCTTGATTCAGTCCCGCTGCTTTCAGTTGGTTAATGCGGTTCAACTTGGCTTCGTCTGTTTCTAAGCCCAGTTCCGCTATAAAATTTGCGTCCCCCTCCTCAAGTTCAACTTGATTTTCGGCAGGTTCAGAATCGCTGTAATCCTTATCTGGTGAGAGGGTTCGGCTTTCGTTCAGAGTGGGTTCAGGGGTTCGGGATTCCGTTTGTTCGGGGTCGGATTGAACGCTTTCTGAACGCTGTTGCGGCATCACCGAACGATAATCGAAGCCTTTGGGAACCATCATCCAGGGCGCAATCTCGATATCGATTTTTTCCTGCGCTTCACCCGGCAGCTTCATCCTGCCCTTCCCGGTTGGCCGTTCTTCGCCAGTGGTCGGATCTGAAGAGGCGAACAGTTCGATTTCCAGCATGGAAGCATCTCTGGCACGGGCTAAGCCCTTACTTCCGCCGGATGCTGCGAGAGTTCGATCGTGGCTTATGAAGAGTACGAATACACTCACTTTGCGAATGTCTGACAGCGCGGCTTCGTAAAAGTCGTCGGAAGCTTCGCAGCGTTTGGCCATGTTGGTAAGTTCTTCTACCACGATCGTCACGGGCTGGAAGTTGCAGTTATCCTCGCCCTTCTGGTCGATTTCCTGATATCGGCTTTCGATCAGTTTGTGCGCCCACTTCATGCGCTCATCCACGGCTTTGTAGTTCATGCCCCCGCCATAGACAGGCAGGCCAATCCAGTTCATAGCGTCCCGGTGAACGTCCCAGACCTCGACGTAGTGACCTTTCGCTACTCGTTCGCGAACTAGAGCCTTGGCAAGCGTTGACTTGCCGCTACCCTGACCGCCGAAAATTTGGACTAACTTGTAGCCTCTGGCGCGAGTGAACCAGGCAGTATCAACCTGTTTTTCGCCTGGGGTGGGGGCAGAGTAATCGCGCTCTCCGGAGCCTCCCCAGGCTTCGGGGGTAACCTGAACCGGAATGGTAGAGCTAATTGGGACGGTATAGGCGATCTCCTCTCGCACAGGCGTCGGCGCAGTCCAAGCTGGCATCGCACCAACTTCTTGTAGAGTGCTGGCAGGCAGAGAGCCAGCAGTTTCGGTGGTGGATTTGGCTTCAAAAACTGCTCGATAAAGCTGCCAAGCCGCGAAACCTTGGGCGACGCCCAACCCAACCAGAAACCAATAGAAATCGGACTTTTGACCTATTGGGGTGGCCGTAACGGAAGTACCGTTCTGCTGCACGTCACACCAGGCGCGAGTGGGGAAAGTGGAAGCGTAGAGCATCAGAGGGCAACCGATACCTAAAGTTGCGATCGCCAGTCCCTTCGCTAGTGGTGAGGGTAGTTTAATGTTGAGCATTATTGCGCCTCCTCACCATCTGTTTGTTCGGTTTGCTCGGTTTGGGTTTGAGTTGGTTCTGCTGTTTTGGTTTTTGGCTCTGGGGAGGAGTTTCGGGCTGATTCAGCTGCATTTTCCCGCAGCGCGTTGTAGTCGGAAGCCGCTTGGTAACAGGAGTCGATCGCCCGATTCAACGAAAGTGTGGGGACGTTCGGCGTGAGGGGACTGCCCGTGTTGCTGACAGCTTCTGCAATGTCGAGCAGGGCTCCGCGTCGATCTCGGTAAGCTTTGATGGTTCGCCCGTCTGTACCCATCTGTCCCGATTTGGTCAACTGCTGAATTTCAGCAGCGAAACCCAGGTAGGCATTGTTGACTAGCCACTCGTATTCGGATTTCTTACCGTTGGTTTTTTGGCTTTCGCCTCGCGCTTTAAGAAGCCAAAGTTGCGCCCGTGCGATTTCTAGCTGTTCGTCGAATTCACCAAAGGCTTGCTTTAATTGGGTTCCGCATTTGGCCTGCACTTCGTTCCAGGCAGAATTTCGCAGAACTTGAGCGGATTCGGGTAGGTTGGGCTCTGCTGCTGGCGGTGCAATTGTTGCTTGTTTCAGAGTGATAGTTGTGGCTTCTCCCATCGAGGAAGGTTCGCCAAAGGTCATGCTGCCGATGGTTTTCAGAATTAGCCCCAAAGCGAACAGCGAAACGACTGCGCCGCCAGCTATGAAGATGGGTTTGAGCGAAAGTTTTTTGCGTTCAGTATCCATTGATTTCGTCCTCCAGTTCGTTGAGAACTACCAAAAGGTGCTGCTTGTGCGGTGATTCTGCGTAGCGTTGAGCGAGGCGGGTTTTGGCTTCTTCCAGTTCGTAGAATGTGTGGCGCTGCCGGATTCTTTTGGCCCTGGTTTCGGTCAGATAAGCAGAGATGAAAGCGCTCAAACTGGCCAGCAACCAAAAGAGGAAAACGTATTCAATCTGAAGCTCACAGAGGTAGGCGATTAGCGTGGTGATAAAGCCGCTGCCTAGTGCGGTGAGTAACAATCGAGTCATTGTTAGCCCTCCAAGAGTCCTGAAAGTGAAGCGGCTAGGTCGTCATCGGTCTGTGCAATCGCCACAGTCGATCTTTGGGACTGCACAGAAGGTATCTGTGCTGCTTGTGCGGGGTTCCCTTTGGTCAACAACTTCAATTGAGTGATGGCGTGATTAACAATTTCGCTTAGGTCGTCAGTCTCAATCTGCTGGCCAATTTCTATGAGGAAGGGCAGGTGAAAATCCTTAATCGATACCCGCTTGCTGGTGGTAGTGCCTGCCATTAACCAGCCCTCCGTTGCAGCTTAATTTGAGCGATTTTCACCAGTCCCCGGCAGTTCGCCCAGGCTCCATCGCTGGATACTGAAATACCTTGCTTGGCTAACAGCTGTGCGATCGCCGGAAGTTGAGAACCACCGCCGCAAGCAATCACGGCGTCGGAAGTCGCACGCCAAGGGGCAACGGCTTTGAGTGCTGGTGATAGTGCGCTTTGTACCCAGTGCGGTAACTCTGCATTGTAAATTTGGCGGAAGTTCCAGCCCGTTGTACCGTAGTTGAAACTTCCGTTTTCGATCGCACTGCGAATAATCTGGCGATCGCCCTCCCCGGTCAATTGACGGCGGGTTTCGAGGTTTTTGGCGATGGCTTCGGTCAGAATATCTACGCCCAGGCGCTTCACGTCGCGGCTGATTAATTTACCCTTTTGGCCAAACAGGGAACTGATGATAGTGCCATGTCCGATGTCAAGCAAGATTGTCTGTGCATTGGACTGCACAATGCCTGACATGATGGATTGGGCGATCGCTCCCGAACCTTCCTCAACAACAGAAAGCACTTTTATATCGACAGTTGAAACCTGCTTCCCATTGATGCGAATTGAGTGATTGCCCCGCAAAGACTCTCGCAATTCTGCCCCTAGTGCTTGGGCGTCTTGAATTGAAGCGACTAGGGCTAGATTCCAGTTAGCCCGGTAGGGCAGAGAACCCAACGCAGCTAGGAGTAATTGCAGTCCGAACTTGGTTTTCCCCCTGCGATCGTCTACTACACGCAGATGCCCCTCCGGATTGTTCAAGTAAGCGGGTACTCCCCCGAACCAGCGAGTGCCAAGGAGGTCAGAGCGCTCGCCACTAACGTACTCGATTAGACTTCCGGCGTCGCTTTCGGGAATTTCGTAGATTTCCTTGTGCAATGGCTGAACGTAGCTTGGAATGCGAACTTCCGCCGATTCTACAATCAGTTTGGCACTGCCGTACCCGCCGTCGAATCCTGTTGGTAAAGGTTGGTAAGTTGAGACGATAGGCGTCAGAAATTGGGTAGCGCCAATAGAGTCGCTGAACATGATTAAAATCCTTGAAAGCTTTGATTGACTTAAGACTGAAGTGGTTTTAATGGGGTCAAATTCCCACAAGAAGAGCTTGCCTACTAACGCCTAAATCTGGTTTTTCTTGGCGTTAGTTGGTAGCCACATTTAGATAATAAAAAACCACCCGGTTAAGGTGGTAGTAATTGGTTAACCAGTTAACCAAAGTCATAATCGGTATGAATTACCTTCCTTTCATCCATGAATTATGAATTCGGGTTAGCCGATACCGATGCTCGAAAGTGGGGCTGATTTGCCTGGAACCGAACCAAGCTTTTACCGTGTTGACGCTGGTGCTGGTCAATTGTGCAAGTTCTGCGTAAGTGACTCGCCAGTATGCGGTGAATTCATCAATGGTGATTAACTGACGATCGATTTCCTGGTTAACTTCGATCGCTTGTTCCATCATTTCGGGGCTAGGATATTTGGTGGCTATTCGTAGCATTGTGCAATCTCCTACAAATGGCGCAAGCCCCAGAGTTCATGGCTCTGGGGTTGAACTTTTTAGCGATCGATGACTTTGGATTCGATGTACTGGCCTAGTGCTATCCAGTTCACATCGCGCAGGTTGCGGGGGAACTCCCAGGCTTCGGTTTCTTCCCGAAAGCGATTGCAGAATCTTTTGGCAAAATTACCTAAGTTGCCCGACCCATCGTATAGGCGGTCTGTTTCGCGAAAGAAGTCCTGGTCGTTATCTTCCAAGTATGTTCCGATGAGGAATTCAAGCCAGTCTAAGATGTCTTTTGTCTGTTTGTTGTGGGTGGTAGTTGTCATGGTTGGTTTTTGTCCAGTTCGGGATTCAATTCGGATGCGAGCTTTTCAAATTTGCCTTTTAGCTTTGTTAGCCTCTTAAGTTCCGTTTTGTGCCTCGCGGTTAGTTCATTTGTGAGTTTCGTGATTTCCCGATAATCGGCTGCTGTTTTGTCTTTTTCAGGTTTGTCCTTGATTAGTTGTATTTGAGCCCTAATCTCCGACTCGCTCATTTGCTTGAGTGATTTTTCAGCCATTGGTTTCGTCTCCGTCGATTGCTCGTGAGAAATTACTAAGAAAACCTAACGTCGCGCCCTTTGTACCGCTCAACTAACCGATAATGGTTGGCTTTAAAATCTGCGATGAATCGCTCAACTTCTTTCGTTTGTTCTGGGGTTAGTTGGTTGTTCAGGTCTGGTAAATCGCAGTGCGAAGCTATCCGCCACATAGAATCTGAAATCAGCCTTTGGTTGCCGACGTGCCGTTCCTCAATTCGCGCAATGTGGTCTGCTACATAAAGAGCGGAATGTCCTTTAGTTGGGTCGAATTGCAGCATCTAAACCTCCACAGGCGGTAGTTTGAGCATCACTTGGTTGTCCCTCAGCCAACGCCGTACCTCGTCAGCTTTGGCTGGTGGAAGATATCGGTTTTGGTCGCGGGCTCTCAGCAGTCCTGCGGCGACTCCGATATCTCGGATAATCTGTATTTGTTGGGTAGGTGTGGCTCTTGGGTATGCCTTTACCTTTGCTCGGATGTAAGCGATGTTCATCGCCGTACCTCCGATATCGCAAACGCAAACTCTTTCGCTAGCTGCTGCTGTGCGGGTGTCCTGGCGTCCAATCCGAGCAGTTCATCCTGCAAAAGCATCCGGGCTAACAGCAGGGCTTGGGATGCGGTGCAAACTCCGGTTGCGAGGGTCGTTTTGTAGAAGGTTTCTTGGCGCTTGCACTGCTCTGGGGTGAGCCGGATTTCAGTTAGCGATCGAGGCTTCAGTTTGGCTTGTTCTGGGGTGAGTTTAAGCACTGGCTACCTCCACCGCTTTACCGCTGCCCCGTCCAACTTCGGAAAGCAGAATCCTTGTCAATCGGAGGTATTCATCGGGGGACTTGTAAGAAAGTTCCTCTAGCATCCGAGTCGAAAGAGGATAGCCTAAGTAGTCGTAATTGGCCTTTGAAAGGTTGGGGCAGTCTTCACGAATCGCGGTCAAAAGTAAGATGGCCAGGTCTTGTTTTTGACGATCGTTTAAATGAAGTTTCATTAGGCTACCCCCGGCAAGCACAACTGGCCAGCATTTGAGCAGGTATCCCAAGCTAATTGCGTTTGGGAAATTAGCTGTTTGATGCGTCCAAATTCTTCTTCTGTAAGCGAAGAGGAGTTATCCGAATAGTCTTTGAAGAACAGCGCCCCATCGCAAATTGCATCGAATCCTGGGAATTGGTAGCTGCCTCCGACGAACCAATCCCCTACGGTTTCCAGGTCGGGGGATTCACAGAAATCGTCGGCATGGCCGCAATAGAAAAAGCCATCTTGTAGCAGCGCTTCGGCTACAGTCCTGGCACGGCCTCTAAGCCAGCAGGGGAAATCGTCAGGCATCGCAACGCCCTCCATCGATAAACTGCTGGGCGTTTGCTATGGCTTGGGCTTTGGACTGCCAGCACTGTCCGATGGGACTGCTACATCTGAGGCGATGGGGCAAGACGATCGTCCTTGAGCAACCATCTTTCTGCTGGTTAACGAAAATCCAGAATCCTTCGTAGTGAGTTGAAAGCAAACTTCCCCAGTGTTGTACCGGGGATGTGATTGTTGGCATGATGGTAAAGCCTCCAATTCGTAATGGTTGGGGCCAGAGCCAGCACTGTCCGTGGAAAGAGGGTGCTGGCTTCTGACGTTTTAGGCTATTTATTTGACTACCTAAACGGCTAGAATAGCCGTGTCAACAGCATGGTAACAGAACATACGGGTATTCTCAACCAGAACAACCGTATGTTCACAATACTTCACATCCAAACGTTTTTGGATTGCAGAATATACCGCTATACTTGAGCAGAACACACGGCTATGTCAAAGGAAGGAAGAAAGAGAGTGAAAGGCATCCCGGTTTATTGGGATGAATTGAAATCAAAACGAACATTAACCTTAACAGACACGGCTTGGGAATGCTTAGGCCAAAAAGCCGAGCGGATAGGAGTTAGCAAGTCAGAGCTGATTGAAGCGTTATCAAGGGGAGTTATTCCTGCCTTAACGCTTGAGGATTTAGAAGTGCTGGGAAAGCGTTTGAGGAAATCATTGCCCAAAAGCTCCTAACACTTAAAAATGCGCGAACTGACTTGGAAAATGTTTTGGAATCGCTTGCCAAACTTAAGAGGGAAAATTTGCGCCGATCTAAACAGCAGGAAGTGGAACGGCTGCGAAACTGGATCGGCGAGTGGGAAGCAGAAATTAAACGACTTGAGGACGTGAGATCGCGTCTCTTGGGCGACCGAGAGTAGACTCGCGCCCCTCCATACCATCGATGACAAAAAAACCAGAAAACATCCATTCAGCAACCGACCCCCAGAAATGCCGGGATATGGAGCGGAAGTACGGATGGAAACTAAAAGCAATTAAGCCCACAAGCGACCCGATTCTCAAAGTCGATTGCGTATTCGAGGGTGAGCAAACTTCATTCGAGGACGAACGCTATGAGTGAAACTTGGATTGTTTTTAAAGCTGACGGGATGAGCGCTCCCGGATGGGAGGAACGTTTGTTGCTGCCGTCTGGAAATTTGACCGATATTCTTTGGGAAAACTGGGACTGTTCCGGTGAATTGCCCAAAGTGGGAGAGCGAATTCGCTCCTATGCCGATAATGAAGGCTCCGGCTCAATTACGCACGGATGCGACGGGGATTGGGTAGTATCTCGCATTCTCCAGTTCTCATCTTTCGATATCGACCAGCGAATTGTGGTGTGCTACTGCTCTTATCAACCCATCACCCCCCATTGGGAAAAGCTAACTAGGGGTGCGCCAGTGGCATCCATGCTTCCAGCTACCGAGGTCAAATAGAAAACCAACCCCTTCCAACGTTCAATTTCGCTCTCTCGTAACTCCATGAAAAGTGGGAGTTGTTCTCTTGCTTAAGAAATAAGACAGCCGGGATAAGACAGCTTTCGCTCTAAAGCAGTTTAATAGATCTTCAAATAAAAGATTTTCAGCCAAATCCGTTGTATAAGTGGTTTTATCCCAAATAGCAGCAATTGTTGAGGCTGAAACTAAAAAACGTCACCGATAAAGGAGGAAATTAAGGATCTCCCGTAAAAACGAGTGCAGCCCCGGTGATACACCGGAGCCGCATTGATTGAAAGAGTTGGAACACCGCCGCTCTTACTACAAAGCTAAGGGTTCCTCGTCAAATACTCGCGTCCGCGACACTTACGCGCCGAGACAGAATGTTTTAGTTAGCAATTACATTCTGCCTTATAACGCGATAAAAGTGTTGCACTATAACGAGACTTATTTGAATTTTCTTAGCCAATACTTGAAGAGCGCTTAAAGGGTTCCAACTCCATCTGTCCACCAAAAACGCTAGGAGTAAGGCAGAATGGAGCTTTTACCAAAAAAAGCTAATACTCTCAAAGGCCAAAATCTTTTTGGCCCCACCACCAATACCACCTCTGCAACCAACGGGGAGGTGCTGTAATGGTCGCTCAATTTTCAGAAAGTGGATTGCCCGGAATAGTACGCGCCGCCGCTCTACGCCAGTTAGAATTGCTGGGCTGGACTGGAGGAGATGCGGTGTACCTGCGATTTTTCCAACCGGAGGGAGGATTTGGCGCTAAGCTAGAAGCGACAATACCAGACCTCCCCTGGAGCCAGATAGAACAATTACAAGCTAAAGGGTACGGCTGCTACTTCGTCGTCAACGGCGGCGGACATCGGGACGCCGACGTGCAAAAAGGGCGTGCCATCTTCTACGAACACGACAACCTAGACAAAGAAACTCAGCTATTCTTGTGGCAGTCCTTGGGACTTCCAGAACCCACAATTCAAATCGATACAGGCGGCAAGAGCATCCACAACTACTGGACTTTAGCTGACGACTGCACCGTGGAAGAGTGGCGCTCCCTGCAAGCCGACCTGCTAGAATATGCCGATGCAGACCGCTGCCTCAAAAATCCCAGTCGCGTGATGCGCTTGGCGGGGGCGCTGCATACCAAAACCGGACAGCAGTCTCAGATTATCAGCAGCAGCGGCATAAAGTACAGCTACGTAGAACTCAGATCCATAATCCCACAGAGATCGCAGCCCGCAGCACATGACGCACCAACCCCAGAACCGTTGTGGTCTAGCATTGCAATTCCTCTAGAATTGTGCCTCACAAAAGAACATCGATACTTTATCGCCAACGGCTCTGGCTCTGGCTCGCGCAACAACACAGGAGCAGCCTTAGCCCGCGACATAATCGGCACCGCCGCACGTTTGGACTATCTAGGCATCTCCTATAGCAGCGACCCACGCGGATTGTTAGACAACTATGGCAGTCGGTGCAATCCTCCTTTAGCAGCGCGAGAACTGGATGCGATTTGGAAGTCAGCCCAAAAGAAGAATCCCACAGCCTGCTTATCGGATGACGCCCTCCAAAATTGCGTCAAAGCTTGGCAGCGAAATCAACAATTCCCCACAAGAGGAACCAACAGTAACCGTGCTTCAGGAAATTACAGCGGCAGCAATGGAGGCAACTATTCTAGCGGCAGCAGCAATTTCCCTTATAGCAATGCGGGGAATAGCGCCGACTCAACAGGTCTCGATCTCGACAACGACAACGCTCTTAATGGCGCTGGCGGTAGTTTCCCTAAGAGCAACAACACGAGCAATGGAGCTGGCTCAGATCGAGAACCAGATCGCAGTAAAGATCGTACCGCTCCACAACCAACACCACCAACGCTCTACAACGACATAGCCCAAATTGTAGCTTCTTCAAACAACGCCGAGCATCAACGCGCTCTTCTAATCGAATACAGCTACACCACCGGATATCCCCTCCCTGGATTAGAAAAACTAGCCAGTGGAATCGAATCTCAAATCAGCCGTCAACTATCCGCAGAAGAAGACAAAAACCAATTCACCAAACTAATCGGTTACGGACAACACTCCTTCGATTTGAGGAAAACATTACCGCTTCCCCTAGCCAAAGCACTGCTCACCAAATCAGAATCAGACCGAGTAGATCCCGTTTTCTTCTGGCAATGGCTGCTTCCCGCCGTGGGAATTCAATTAGGCGCTCACATCGGAATCCGAGGAAAAGAAGGAAGCATAGAAGAAGATGACTGGCGAGAATTTGCCATCTTCTGGACTATGGTTGTTGCCCCTCCCTCCGCCGGAAAATCTCAGACCATGAGTGCGATTTTCGCTCCCATCCAAAAACGTTACAAGAAAGCCAAGAACGCTTACAAAAAGCAGCTGCTCAAACTCGAAAAGTTACAGGCCGCTTGGGATAGAATGTCACCAGAAGAAAAAGAAGAAAAAGAAAACACTCCCCAAAACCCCCGCGTCTTCTCAGAAGAAATGCAGGGCGCTCCAGCTAAGAAAATTATAGAAGTGGGTAGCCCGGAAGGTGCCTTTAAGAGGATGTCCGAACTCCCTCCTTCCTCCGGTTGCGCCTTAGCCTTCGACGAACTGATCCGCCTTTTAATGCTAGATCAGTATAAGGATAAAGGTGGAGACACGCGCCAAATATTATTGCAGACCTTCAATAAACCCAGCGACCTGGAATTTGAACGCTCCCAACAAAAAGACGCATTTGAGTTCAACCGACTCTGCTTGCAACTAACAGGAGGAGTGCAGCCAGAGAAAGCCAAAAAGCTAGCATCAGATGCAGACGATGGAGATGGTTTGCTCTCAAGAATTCTGCCAGCTATCCCCACCACTCCCGATAATTTTGATGAGTGGTCTGATTCCAAAGTATCCGTTTACTTAATGCTGGAGCAAATGTATGACAAATTGCACTCTCTGCATATACGGTTGAGGAATTTCCTACCTGAAAGTTACCAAGTACCGGATGAAGATGGTTTGTTAGAGCCGGTAATTCTCGATTTCAATCCAGAAGCAAAAGAAATTTGGAAGAAATGGTGGTCGAAACTGAGAAGAGAACAGCGTCGAAACGAACATGAAAATCCCGCACTTGCTGGGTTTTTAGGGAAAATGCTCGGCTATACGCTGCGAATTTCTCTGCTTCTGCACTGTTTGGATTTGTGTTTTGAAGACGAGCTAAAACCGGAATCGCTTTACGTTGGCGTGGGGCCGCTAGAACGGGCTATCTACGCTATTACGTACCACATCGGGCAATACCGCCTGCTGCAATCTCGCAACGAACAAGAGATCTCCCTTCCGGGACAACTGGTGGAAATGTACCAGTATTTGCTGCGGAAGCAGACAGCAGTAAATGAAGTGCAGATCCAGAATGCGGTGTACCGTCGTTGTTCCAAGTCTGCCAAACCATCTTTAGCACAAATCCGCCAAAACTGCTCCCTTTTAGTGGCCAATGGCGTCGCGGAGCGTTTGAACGATGGTAGCAAGAAGTTTTTGATTAAAGCGATCCCAATATCTATGCGCGGAATTCCGACAAATTCCGCACCTTTTTCCGCAGCTACCTGTAGCCCAGAAATCCAGACAGAGCAAGGGATACAGACTCCTGTAGTTGTTATTCCGACAATTCCGACAACCCCCCCATTTTCGGGTACCCCATCAAAAGAGAGCGGTGAAGAGGGACACATTCTACCGGACACTGGTCCCCCACCCGATGTGTTTGTTGAGGAAGATCCTCATTTTGATGAAAATTGTCGGAATTGTCGGAACTACGCTGAGCATGAGCCAACGGAGCCAGAGATAGAGCCAGTTTCAGACGTTATCGACGGTGCGGAAAACGGTGCGGAAGATGTCGGAAATTCCGCAGATAAAAATGATGGCTCAAGAGATGACGACCCACCACCCACGGGCGGTGGCAACGTCCCCACTCGTCCCACTTCACCTGAAGATGGTGGGGCAGCCGAAGCAAATTTTTCCAGTCAGCAGCAGTCGGCAGCACCAACAGCTACCAATACAGAACGACCTTCTTCCAAAGCCAAAGGATTTGGCCCCACCAGTTCCTTCTTTTCAAAGTCTCGCCCTAAAGGAAAGGTTGCATCCAATCGCGCCCCCCAAAACGGGCCTAAAGTTCCCAATGACCCCATTCCGGCTGATTCCCCTTTCCAGGCGGGAGTAAAAGTGCGGGTGGTTGTAGGTAAGTATCAAGGTAAAGTTGGCACTGTAGGGAAGTACGATGCTGCTGACGACCAATACGAGGTAGTAGGTGTAGAATCCTTTTCCCTTTGGTGGATGCCAAAACATCTGGAGTTAGCAACTGACTGAAGGGGGTGGTACAGCCGCGATAAATTTACCTATTTATCCCTAAACTTACTCAAATAAGACGCTATTATGTACAAATGAGTAAGTTTATGCCACCTCAAGAGAAACATCAGTCACAAAAATCGCTGGCATCGTAGAGGAGTTGAGAGAAATTGCTCAGCAGCTTCCAGACAAAACTCGATCTAAACAACCAACAGCGTACCCTAGCAGCCAAACACGCAGGCGTAGCCAGACACGCTTGGAATTGGGGATTAGAAATTTGTTTGAAAGCTTTGTCGGCAAACGAAAAGCTACCCAGTGCCATCACTCTTCACAAGCGATTGGTAGCAGAAGTAAAATCAGCAAATCCGTGGTACTACGAAGTATCCAAGTGCGCTCCGCAACAAGCGTTGCGGAATTTATCCAAAGCTTTTGGGCATTTCTTTAAAGTATCTGGTAGAGGCCAACCAAAATTCAAAAAGAAGAATATTAAAGATAGCTTCTACTTAGAAGGTAGTATCGCGGTGAGTGGCAACCGACTCAAGTTACCGATTTTCGGATGGGTGAGATGCCACGAAATACTACCAGCCGTTAAGCCCAAAAACGTTACCGTTACCAAAAGAGCTTCGGATTGGTATGTTAGTTTTAGATACGAGCTAGAAGCCAAACCATCTCCAAAAACAAGACAGCGGATCGGAGTTGATATTGGCATCAACTCTCTTGCCACTTGTTCCGATGGTAGCGTTTTCCCAAATGTGAAAGCTTACCGTCAAAAGCAAAGGAAATTAGCGCATTTACAACGTTCAGTCTGTCGGAAGCTTCAAGGCTCTCGTAATCGAACCAAAGCTAATCTGAAAGTAGCTAGACTACATAAAAGAATAGCTAATATCAGACAAGATGCACTGCATAAGTTGACTTCTTGGTTAGCTAAGAACCACAGCGAAATAGTTATCGAAGATTTGAATATCTCCGGGATGCTCAAGAATCATCGCTTAGCTAGTGCCATTGCTGATAGTGGTTTTTATGAGTTCAAAAGGCAACTAGAGTACAAAGCTAGTTGGTACGGTGCAACCGTCATTAAAGCGGACAAATTTTATCCAAGTTCTCAGCTTTGTAGCTGTTGCCATCATCGACAAAAAATGCCATTGTCAGCACGGATATTCAAATGTGTCAACTGTGGCATTGAACTAGATCGGGATTTTAATGCCAGTGTCAATTTAGAAAACTGGCACAAAGAAATTGATTATCCTTTAACCGTCAGTTCGACGGGGATTGCCTGTGGAGGGTCACACCAACTTAATGGCACTGCCATCAAGGATTCGATGAAGCAGGAAGGAAACGTCAAACTCTCTATCAATCAGGCTTTCGAGGTCTGTGAGTAAGTTTGAGCAAGTTTTCCAGAACGGCTATTGCCTTTTACAAGAAAGATCGGCACCAGTCTTTTAGTTCCCCGTTTTCAGATTGGGGATGAAAGACGACACCCGCCTGGGTAATTGCTATATAGCGATCGTCACCTTTTTCGCGATCGCTGCTCTTGACTGCACTAAAGTTTTCGGGTACTATTTATATAATGGAAATATTTTCTAAAATAATAAAAAAGCACAAAATACCATTATTACATAGTACCATAGAATTGGTTGACTGACAAGAGTCTCGTCGCCTCAAATCTATGAAAGAGGACATCAGCCAACCGTGTCATCCTTGCTTGAGATTATATTTAAAAGTTAGGTCAGACCTTTGATAAATCATGTTTTTACCGTAACTACGAACACACCGGATCTAGCTACCAAAAAACCCGGATCTAGTGCGCTCGCTCAATTCTGGACTATTTACCCATACTTACGCACACCGCTTGGAACTGGCTGATGGGGGGGACGGGATGACGAGTGGCGATCGCCGCGTCTTTATCTCACTGAAACTGGGCGCAACCGGACAGTTTAAAATTTTACTGTGGCTCTCAACACAGTCCCAATTATTATTGTTTTGCTCTTTAGCTAGAGTAATATCAAATAGGAAAATGTTTGCTACACTTAGTTTGCTTCTAATATTGAGTATTGTTTGTTTAACAC
>NZ_JACJUP010000050.1:0-12970 GCF_014748295.1 Planktothrix sp. FACHB-1355
CCCACTCTCGGTCTTCTTTATGTAAATATTTTTTAAATTATACTATTTAAATCGAACAATACTTATATAATTTAAATTTAAGCAATTTTTCTATTAGCAGCTAGCTAATCTACTTATTGGGTTTAAGGAAACTTACCAATATTATGAAATCCAAATTATTCGACCGACTGCTAGTTACGCTTATGGCACTCGGTACGATTGTGCCTACCAGTCAACCTAGCTATGGTCAATCAGGGCGAGACACCTATTTCTGTGATACAAACAACAGTCCGCCCACAACAATTGCTCGCACGGCGGGAGTAAATCGCCCGTTAATTACCTGGCAATCAACTAGGTCAGGATTGACCCCAAGGCAACGTTGTCTAGAGGTATCAGCTAGATTCGATAATTACTCTCAAAAGGGTCAACTCAGGTTCATCAAAGTTGCAACTCTACGCCGTCAACCTATTTTGTGTGTTGCTAGCTTTAAAGATGGCCCTTGTGTGGGAGTATTGATTACTCTTAGTAATCGCGCTGAGGCTCAAAGAGTTCAACAGCGTCTAATGAATAGTGGTGTACTGGCTACAGGAGCGATTAGTCAGGGTTCAGCACAATCTATTTATATAGATCTGGATAAGTACCTGCAAACTTCATCTGACGATCCGCTGCTGGAATTTTGAAATCATGGCAGCTACAGCTGATATGAATTGGCGTACACTGGCATGGGTTGTTGGGATTGGTAGTTTAGCAGTGGCGCTGCAAGTACAAACACCTGATGTCAGTGTTTCCCATCGGCGGATTGTTCCCAGGCTTTCACCCAAGCAGGAATCAACGCAGTTATCAGTGAATCAACTCTATTCTTTAGCTAGGTTAATTACTGTCAAAGTTCTTTTAGGAGATACTTGGGGATCGGGAATTTTAATTCGGCGACAAGGTTCGGTTTACACAGTTTTAACTAATCAGCACGTCCTAACCGCAGGAGACTCACCATATCAAATTCAAACTTATGATGGTCGTCTCTATCAAGCGAATTGGATAAAGTCAGTTAACTTTGAGGGTCGTGATTTGGCTTTGTTGGAGTTCCACAGCACCGATGTTGAATACAAAGTTGCCTCTGTAGGATCTTCATCTACTTTGTCTGAGGGTGATGAAGTTGTTGCTGCTGGGTTTCCATTTACAATCGATCGGTCTAAGAAAATAGGCTTTGTCTTCACAACCGGGCAAGTCTTTATTGTACTAGATAAAGATTTGAATTTAGGATATCAAATTGGGTCTACTAATGATATTCAAAAGGGTATGAGTGGCGGGCCACTACTCAATCGTTGGGGTGAGGTTGTCGGTATTAATGGAATGCACAAGTATCCTCTTTGGGGAGATCCCTATGTGTTTGAAGATGGCTCGGAGCCTAAACCATCCTTAAAAAAGGAAATGAGCAATTACAGTTGGGCAGTGCCAATAGAAACATTTATAAAACTGGCTCCGCAATTTTCTCAGGGATACGCGGCGCGATCGAACAGGCATAAAGATTGCCAAGTTTATATAGTAAATAATTTTTTGGATGTCAGATGATGAATTTCTCCTATAGGCTTCCGGTAGCTATTTTCGGTGCAGCAGCAACCATTGTAATGGTTCAAACTCAAGCTGTAAAGGCAAAAAGCGCTGATGAAGTTAATAGTATTGCAAAAGAAATAACTGTTTTAATTCGTGAACCTAATGGCAATACTCTTGGTTCCGGCGTAATTATTGGCACAGAAAATAATACCTACTACGTCGTCACAGCTGGTCATGTCGTACCCGATGAAGTTGAATATGAAGTTGTTACTTCTGATGGTAAGGCACACCCAGTCACTCCCGGTAAGTTTATCCGACCAGTTCAATATGACTTAGTTATATTAGAGTTTTCTAGTAACGATATCTACAGGGTGGCAACGCTGATTGATTATGACTTATCAACCAAAATATGGTCAAATGGTATTTATGTTTTTGTTTCTGGATACCTAAAAGGAAATAACTCACAGTCTTCATATTTGTTTACACCTGGGGTTATGTTTGATACGGATACTGCATCCGAGCTTGCTCAAGAACCTTTTTCTGGTGGCTATGAACTTCTCTATAGTAATATAACCATGCCAGGAGTAAGTGGTGGGCCTGTATTGGATACTGATGGACGAGTAATCGGTATTCACGGAAGAGTAGATGGTCGGGACGATGTTCAGCTAGGTTACAGTTTAGGGATTCCAATCAACAAAATTTTGCGTTTGTTACCACCTTCAAATAGATTAAGGATAGAAAGCTCTTTTCCATCTCAACTAAATCAGCAAGAAGTTAGCTCAATTCAATCTTTATTTAACAAAGTAGAAGTAGTTGCAGGTGGTTCCAATGCTGGGGAATGGGTGAATCGTGGCAACCAATTGATAAGATTAGGACGCTACGAAGAAGCAATTGCTTGCTTTGAGAAAGCTATCCAAATCCAGCCTAATTCCTATCAAGCATGGTATGCAAAAGGCTGGGGATTATATCGGAATGGTAAGTATCAGCAAGCTATTCCAGTTTTGGAAAAAGCAACGCAATTGCAGCCCTCTTTTTATCCAGCTTGGTTTTGGCTAGGTTTTGCTCAGTCTAATCTTGGCAAATACCAAGAAGCAGTAAAATCTTATGACAAAGCGATTCAAATTGAGCCTAAGCTTTATCAAGCTTGGGCTGCAAAAGGCTCTGCTTTAACAGCTTTGCAAAAATATGAAGAAGCACTTGCTTGCTATGACACAGTAGTTCAATCCGAAATGAAGCCCAACTACCATATAGCTTGGCTTAATAGAGGTTATATTTTCGGTTTAATGGCCCAGAAAGAAGAGACGAATAAATCATTCGATAAATCTATTCAAAGGTATCAAGAATCCCTTGAATCATCCGACAAAGCTCTTGAAATTAGGCGTGATAACTCTACAGTGTGGCATCATCGAAGCTGGGTACTCAATCAGGTGTCACAGTATAACGATTATATATATAGAGAAAAGATTATCGAAGGACTAAGCCATTTACGTTACTACGCTAGCTCAGAGCAGCAACAAAAAATTCAAACTGAAGTAAACCGCTTACAACAGTACAGGGATTTCCAAGAGAAGAAAAAATTTATTCAAGAATCCTGGGAAAAACATACATCAATGATTCTCGAAGAATCTGTTGCATCCCTGGATGAAGCTTTGAAATTTAAGCAAGATGATCCGAGTATTTGGTATAAAAAAGGTTGGGCGCTTACTCAATTGAAGCGATACGATAAAGCTTTTGAGTCCTTAGATAAGGCTGTGAAACTTAAGCCAGATGATGTTATATCTTGGTATTGGCGAGGCAGAGCTTTAGAGAATTTAAAGCGATACGAAGAAGCTGTTTTTTCTTACAATAAAATAATTGAACTTAAACCAGCTTCTTACGGTGACACTTGGCATTATCGAGGTTGGGTACTCTTTCAATTACAAAAGTATAAAGAAGCTATTGCTTCATTCGATGAACATCTAAAAATTAACAAAAACGCTTCTAATGCTTGGTATTTGCGAGGTTGGGCATTTTATAAATTAGAAGAGTATCAAAAAGCGCTTGATTCATTTGATAAAGCTATTGCAATTTACTCTAAAAGCGCTGACTATTGGCATTACCGAGGCGTAGTGCTACATTACCTAAAAAGATACGATGAGGCAATTGAATCTTATAAAAAAGTTCTTGAAATTGATCCTAACTACGAGTTAGCTAAAAAGAATATAGACATAGCAAGGAAAGCAAGAGGTCAATCTCAAGAAAATATTTTCAGAAATATTCTCCGTCTTGCCCCCTTGCTTAATTTTTTATAAAATGAATTTCAAATAAAATTGAATACTTTCTATATAAAATCATTTAATTTGCCATGATTTAATCATATCATCTGCTGTTTTCTGGAACTCTTGATATTTGTCTGCTTCCACCTCAAAAGTCATTGTGTAAGCCTTGTTTTCCTTGATTGTCCAAACTACTAACCAGGTTACATTATTTGACCCTTCTTTACCAGAGTAAACTGCCTTATATGCTGGGAGATTATTAACAAGAATAATTGGATCGCTAGTAACCGAATAAGATTCACTTATTTGGTTAATATTCAACTCTGTAAGCTCTGTCAATGTCATAGGCTGCGTTGATAAATCTGCAACCTTTATGTTGAGATTCTCTAGAAACTTGTCTGCGTTATTTTCTTTCCGAGACATGAAGGTAACGATAGTTCCTGGATCTGATTTCGGGTCTTCTGTCCATTCTTTAGGATATTTGATGCTGATTTCACCGTTTGGACTATTATAAGATTTGAAATTTTCGGCTGGGCTATTCCAGTGAAATATGTTTATCAATCCTGGAATCCCTAAAACAACAAATAAGGCTGCTAGAATTCCAAAAATTTGATTCAAACGATTCACTGGATCTCGTCCCATGATGCCAAAAATTGACTTTTTTTTTCGACTCTGACGCGCTTTATAAAGAGGATTTTTCAATTTTTTAAGCGCTTCCAAAACTTCTTCTACTGACTTGTAGCGATGTTCGGGAAAGCGACACACCATTTTATCTAAAATATCTGCTAGCTGACCATTGATGTTTGGGGCTAAATCTCTCCACCTAACTTCATGTGTTATGGGGTTTTCATCTATTTTATTAGCAGGTACTCTTGTAATCGCTTCGATACAAATCATCCCCACAGCATAAATATCGCTGCAAAAGTCTGGATTACCTTGGGCTTGTTCGCTAGGCATATAGCCATCAGCACCAACCGCAGGATTAAAATTCGGTTTTCCTTGAGAATTAAGGCATAAAGTACTGATTTTTTTACCTCCCCCAAAATCAATCAGAACAATTTTTTTATCTGTTTCACGCCGTATGATATTGGAGGGCTTAAGGTGGCAATGAATAACCCCTTTTTGATGGACAAATGCCAAAACTTCAAGAATTTCCCGTAATAAGGCAATAACTTCAGCTTCACTGAATAGTTTGTTTGGTGTGACTTCTTTGCTCAGTTCTTCCCCTTCAATGAATTCCTGAACCAGATAAAATGCTTGATTTTCTACAAACTGCTCAAAGAGATTAGGAATTTGAGGGTGCTGGCCTAAATCCTCCAAAACTGTAACTTGCTCGTCAAATAACTTTTTAGCCTCATCGAAAGTCTGTTGATCGGATGCTTGCGGTTTGATTTGCTTGATGACGCGGGTCGGTTTGCTTGCTAGTCTCAAAGCTTTAGCAAGGTAGGTTTGACCGAATCCGCTACCTCCCAAATGGCTGCTAATTTCATAGCGTTCGTGATCGAGTTTTGTCCCTGGCGTTAGTTGCATAAGTCCTGGCAGTTTGCGAAGGTAGTGCAAGTGTGCGATTTCTACCTTGTTTGGTATAGCAAAATCGCCTACTCATTGTTATAATTTTGCCATAGATTCTTAAAAAAGCTACCTATAAGTCGCTTTGCTGCATTTTACTTTGCTTTCAGGTAGCGACGCTGCCCTGCCGCCAAGATCGGATAAAATGAGATTGATCGCCTCACCTTTCACTTAAATCTCAACGATCGCCAATTCTTGACTGCTAAAATGAGAGCGATCGCCTTCCCTATTTAAGCTACACTAAAAGATATATTTTCTAACACTACATTAGGAACATTTCCTGCACCTAAAACTTCTGAAGCATCTAAAATTTCTATTCCTACTAATAACTCATTTTCACCAATATTTAAAGCTATTTCTTCCGTTAGCTGTAAAGTGCGGCACTCATGCTTACCTTCCACAAGTCTAATGTAGAGAGCATCAATTTCAGAATCATAACTAATTTTCATAAATTCCTCAAAAATAGCGTTCTCCTGCTTCTCTTCGCTGCATTTGTTCTATCAACTGCTGCTTAACTTCTGCTTTAATTTCCTTTCCTTCATCAGGATCTCCAAAATACTCGTCTAAACATTGTTCGACAATATGCCGAATTAGGTCGCTGAGTTGTTCAACTGTCATGTCTTTGACTTGCATTTCCATCTCCTTGGCATGGTGACTGTCAATATTTTAGCTGGTTTACAGCGCCAATTCTTGATACGATGGGCTCATCTTGCCAAATTTCATGATTTTTCAATTATTTCATCAATATTCCTCACCTTATTGGTTGCGATGTCTGCTTCTGCTTTCGCAATCAGAGCATCTAATTTGCCTGCTGCCAAATCTTCTTCTATTTGTCTATCCCACTTTTCATTTAAATAGTTTTGAATCCACCCAGCCAATTGGCGAATATCATTTTCTGGAAATTGTTTAATCGCTGCTTCGATTTCTGCCCAAGCCTTCATAGACAAAAGTTTCTTAGTATAAGTCTATATTTCATCTTAACTCAGGATTGCTATAAGCTTTCCAAAAATTACAGTTTTCGGGTAATGCGGTTTTTCACTCAATAGTTTGAGCCAGCCTTGACAAGCTAGCAAGAGCGCCGATTGTCATCAGATGATCGGTAAATTTTTGTTGCGCTAGTCCCAAGTAAGGTGTTAGCTTAAGTATAATTGCGGTATTTTTAACTGGTATAGGTGGCGATTTACTGAACGCTGTTAAGGAAAAAAACTAAGATGAATCAACCCCAATCTGCTGAAAATAATAATGAAGTAAAAATTATTATTTTGTGTGAAAACTGCTCTCAAAAACTACGTATTCCCAAGCGGAAGAAAAAATTACGAGTGACCTGTCCCACTTGCAGACATGAATTTAACTACAAGCGTTATGTTTTTGGTTTTTCCTCCAACAACAAAAAGCCGCTCCTCGTTGGCTGGGTGGGTAGCTTAATAGGCTTTATTGTAGTTGAAATTATCCAACTTAGCCGGATTTTAGCTACCACAAATCCTTTTTTGAATGCAATGATAACGTTCGGAGCATTTGGGATGTGTTTGGGAGCAGTGATGGGAGCCGCAGAAGGGTTTTTCAGAAAAGATCGGACAAGATTATATTACGGTCTTAAAGTTGGCTCGGCTTTAGGTTTAATTAGTGGTGTTATCTCAGGCTTTATTGCACAATATGTATTCGTTTCCATCCTTTCATTTTCCAGAGTTGACAGCGCTCCTCCCCTTGCCCTTTTAATTTTTGCTCGTACCGCTGGCTGGTGTATCTTGGGACTTCTATTAGGGGGTTCTTATGGTATTAAAGAAAATACTTTAGGGGATCTAAAGTTTGGATTTATAGGTGGAGGTATTGGTGGAGCTATCGGTGGTTTGCTTTTCGATCCTTTGGGTTCGCTATTTCAATTTGGTGGAGGTACTGTGGGGCGATTACTAGGATTGTCCCTTGTGGGGATGAATATTGGTGTCGCCATCAACCGCTTCAGGGAAGTTGCGATCGCGCAAAACCGACCGGAGATGTATCGACAAATAACTAGGAAATTACCTACTAATTCAAGATTGTTATTGCCCGGTTCAAATAATAAAACTTAATCAACAATAAAGGGAGCGATCGCCTATTTTAGGCGCGAATATTTTAGGCGATCGCTCTCTGTTATAATCCAGTAAAATCCCTCATTTATTATAAATAAATGAAGTGCCTATTTTAAGGACTGGCAATTTGTGCCTCATAGTTTTTCCGAACACTTGAAACAATCGAAGCCCCAGGAGGACATAGCATATCTTTATTTACCGCTTCAGGTATCACAGGAGGTATAGTTGATGGTCGATCGGTTTCGCAAATTTTATCCACCGCCGATTGACCTTCGGCAAATACTATACCTGTGTAACTCTTATCTTCTGGTTTTTTTGCTGTAGCTGTTACTATTGTTTTATGTCGGTCAGACCAAGCGATTTTATATTCATAATCTTGCTCTTTTGATTCAATATTGAATCCCAAATCTTCCCATGTAGAAGCAAATCGTCCGTTTTCGAGATAAAAACCTTTTTGGATTCTGTTGATCGAAGCAATAATCTCTTTAGCGTCCAAACGATCCGATTCTACCATCGGGACTGGAAGTAACTCCTTTGCTTCATTTTCTTGTGTTTTATCTTTCTGGTTTTCCAAAGAAGGTTCGAGTTTTTCTGATGGAATGCCTTGAGGGCTAGGAACGACGGCGTTTGCCTGAGTTATCGATCCAGAAGAAACGTTACTCCTAGATAAGATACTTTGCCAATAATTATGGATATTACTGCCTGCAAAACCTAAAATTAAAGCTCCTGCCACCCAAAGATTGTTAAAACTCGATTTGTTATTTTTGGCAGAAGTATTTAAGGGAATGTGACTAGCTATTTGAGTGGGTGCATCCTCTGTCACACTAATTATCGATCTGTTGATGGGATATTTGGTATATTTTTGATTGCGGATTTTATGCTCAAAACTATACCTTGCCTCTAAAGGTAGGGACAAATCTTCATACAGCGCTATAATAGGCGTCTGAAAGTTAATACTGGCAAAGTATACCTCTTCTCCTTCCCCATACGGATAAAGAATCCAAAGTCCCTCTGAGTTGCGACGGAAGCACTCCACATATAGCCGTTCTTGACTAATTAGTACATATTCTTGCAGACTTGCTAATTTACGGTAATCAGCGAATTTATCACCGCGATCGAAAGCTTCCGTTTCTGGAGACATTACTTCCACAATTAAACGGGGATATCGCTTGAAATTTTCGCTACCTCTATCTCTATCATCAGAGGTTACTATAACATCGGGATAATAAACAATATTCTCCCTATCAATAGTAACTTTTACCCTTCCTGTGTTAACCCGGTAGCCTAAAGCGCGACTTTTACTCTTTAGTAAAGATATCAAATTAACGCAAATGCTGTCGTGTAGATCGCTTGATTCATCAATTTCATAGACCTCTTCCTGCCTGTAATCTTGCTTGAATACACTGATTTTTTCATAATCTAAATACTCTTTTGCATCGCCAAGGGTATCGCTGTTGGCTACTGTCATATTTAAACACTCCTGATGTAAAATTATTCAATGCAGACTACCCCTTGGAACAATTCCAAATTAAAGTGTTGGGGCAGACGCGAAGAGCGTCTGCAAAGAAATGATTTAAATCAACTATAATAGTTGAGTAACCAAAATCCCAATAATCATCTTTTGCTTGCCTTTCGGATCGCAGATGTCTGATGATTAATTTATTTTTGGCTCGCCAAATAGAACCTAAAACATCGGTCAGTTATCTGTGAAAAGCAGCCAGATGATTTGGTGAAATATATAATATCTAATTAAATTGGATTTGAATATAGGGGGAACACCCCTATTCCTAACTTGCTTTATTTATAGTAAAGCGATCGGCGCAAATAAACTTTATTCAGTAAATAAATGTAAATGCTTGGTTCAATCATTAATCTAGATTGGGTAGCGTTTACATAACTTTACTTGGTTTTAATTATACTGATGTGCTTACCATACTAATTCCCAGTAATTTACATTGAGATTACAAAAGCCCTGAAACTCCAGTAGAGCCATAAGGACATTGAAAATCCTTACCAAAAGCTTGCGGTATTCTCGGAGGCGCAGTGGATGGTTCGTTGGTTTCGCAAATTTTATCTACAACTGTTTCGCCTTGCATAGAAACTACACCAGAATAACTTTTTAATCCTAGTTTTTTGGCAGTAGCTGTAACTAAAGCTTTGCTTCGATCGGCCCAGATAATTTCATAGTCATAATCTTCCGTTCTCGATTCTATATTTAATTTCAAATCTTGCCATGTAGAAGCAAATCGGCTATTCTCTAAATAAAAAAGTTGTTGTGTGCTGTTAATTAAACCAACTATTCTTTTAGCCTCGGCTGATTTAGTTGGGTCTACGTTAGCGATCGCACTTGCTTGGGGAGTCGGAGTAGGAGAAGCGGTCGCACTTGCTTGGGGAGTCGGAGAAGCAGTCGCGATCGCACTTGGTTGTGCAGCCGGAGAAGCAGTCGCGATCGCACTTGCTTGCGGCGTCGGCGAAGTTATTTGTAAATTTACTTGCGTAGTAGGAGAAGAACTTTTCGCAATCAACGATTGCAGTTGCCGATAACTATATATTTGAGTACCTAGCAAAGCTAAAATTCCAGCGACAACAAACCAAATCCAGTTAGGTTTCAGCTTATTCTTATTTGCCACTATAGTAGAGCCAATCTCATGATGCTTTTGAGATTGAGTGTGTTCTATAACGGTAGAAGTTGAATTACTTTTTACCAGCTTGGTAGAGATTTGAGATGGCGTTTTCCGCCCAGAAATAGGAGTTGATTTCTTTGTCCCCACCTGAGTAGAGATTTGAGATGGCGTCTTCCTTCCAGAATTAGGTATTTGGGTGGGAGTTCTCGTCACCATAGTGGAAGCCATCATACCCGAAGCATAACTGCTCAAATTTTTCAGATCCCCAAGAGCTGAAGTAGCAGACTCATAACGCTGACGGAAATCATAACGCACCATTTTATCTAAAACATATGCCAAACCAGGACTGACCTGTGCCCACTCCCGCCAAATAATTTCATCCGTATTGGCATCTTTTTTAAGTTTTTTGGGATCTAAACCTGTAAGCGCTTGGATACCAATCATTCCCACCGCGTAGATATCGCTACAAAAACGCGGATTCCCTGCAAATTGTTCGTTTGGCATATACCCAGGCGAGCCTACTGTAACCGTCATAGTTGTATGACAGTGCCCGTCTACCGTGGTAGTGCTGATTTCTTTTACCGCCCCAAAGTCAATCAAAACAATCTTGTTATCGTGCTTGCGTCTAATTAAATTTGAAGGCTTAATATCGCGGTGAATCACCCGCTGCTGATGGACAAATTCTAATATCTTGAGGATATCCTGTAAGATACTAACAACAAAATCTTCATCCAACTGGTGACCTGGGAGTATTTCATCACACAAACTATTACCTTCAACATATTCCTGAACTAAATAAAATTCTTCATTTTCTTCAAAGTGAGCGAAAAGCTGGGGAATTTGGTCGTGTTTTCCCAGCTTGTACAAAACTTCCGCTTCTGTATCGAACAAACGCCTTGCTATCTGTAGAGTTGGGATATCCGTAGTTTTAGGTTTGAACTGCTTGACGACACAGTGAGGTTTACCCGGTAGATGGCTATCTTCAGCCAAATAAGTCTTACCGAAACCCCCACATCCCAGCCCTCTAATAATTTGGTAGCGCCCACCGAGAATGTTTGCCGACATGACATTAATATTTGTTGCGTAAGGATGACGATCGCACTCAAACCAGATAAGGCTTTAGCCCATAGCACCCACATAATTAATATCAATTTTGGCACAGCCCGATCGATAACAGCACTACCCTGTCCAACTCTCCAGACCGGGCGATGTCTTATTCAGCATTTTAATTGCCTTACCAAGGACTGCCAATCATCGTAAAAGCAGCCCAATAGAAAGGATGCTTAAAATTTCTTGTTCCCGAAGGTGCTAATTTGGGTGGCAGAACCATCCCATCTCCCAGCATGGGCCCGCGCAATTTACCACCCTCGAAAACCACTTGTCCTCGCAGCATAGCTATCTGCGACTGCCGCAACGCTTCAGCCTTAATTGGCGCTACCCTCAACTGCTGGTAAAATTCAGTCATCAACGCCAAAGTTCCCTCATCGCTAACACTCCACAAACTAGCCAGCGCCGACTTCACGCCGCTATTCACCGCTAATCCCGCAAACCCCATTTCCGCATCTTTATCGCCCACCGCCGTGCGGCAAGCACTCAACACCAACAATTCCACCGGTGGATTATTCCACTGCAACTGTCTCATCTTATCCAGCGTTAATTTATTATCCCAAAACTGAATATAAGAGTTTTCCGGTGCCCCAGACTTGAACTCTGCATGAGTTGCCAAGTGAACAATTCCAAATGGCTGCGAAGCGCGTTGCGACCTGAGATTATCTAAGGTAAATTCTTGATTTAAAAATTGTTTACCCCGCCAAGAACCCGGCCAAATAACACCAGAAAGATCTTGCATAATAGCAGCCAACTCCACAGGCACAGCAGCTAAGGGAGCTTGTTCTTTAAATTGCGACGCTCCCATTGCCAAAATTGGTAAATTCTTCACGTCTTTATAAACGGGATCGGTCATATTAAAAGCAGGGATAAGACCGATGCTGTACTTTTCTACCAGAAATTGTTGTCCGTCGTGTAAAGTTGCCAGGGGTAAGCTACGCAGACCGCCACCCATACAGAAAATTAAATTATCGATTTTATTAGCTTCAAGTTCAGCCGACAGCGGGGCAACAATCCATTGATAGAGTTGTTGAGCAGGAGCCAAGTAACTCGTTGTATTCAGTTTTGTGAAGTCCGTGATTTCCTGAGTCAACTGTTTCGCTACGTTCTGCAAAGTTTCGGTATTAGCTGTCGTTACACTCTTCCGAATCGGTTTTTTTTGGGGCATCACTAACACCAATTCCAATGTATTAGGTGTTGGAACTGCGTAGATCAAGGCAGTTTTTTTTCCAGTTTGAGCGGCGAGTTTTCCTAAAGTAGCTGCGATCTCTTCAGACCCCATTGACGTGTCAGAGAGATTCGTTTTAAAATAATTTTCATAATCGCTTTGCCAAGTTTTCTCAATTGTGCCAACAGCCTCCTCATTCGACTTAACTTGCTGAAGGGCTTGTCCCAAGTTGGGAGGGGTAGCCGATCGCACAGGCGCATTTTCTGGGCTGTTTTCCGAAATCGGGGTAATACCTTCCTCGACAGGAGTCTTGCTCAGGTATTCATTCATATCTATATATATGGGCTCCTGAGAAGCTTGCGATTCCCCTCTGGTAATTGGGCCATTGGCAGCCCTAACCCGGATATCAAATAGCTCTTGCAAAACTTGGTTGGGATCGTCCCTTTCTTCCAGAGTGAATAATACCTGACTACAACCGCTCCCAGGACTTTGAGCAACGCACACTACCGGTTGGCGGTTGACTGTGCCAGTGGTGATATAGTTGAGCGTTCCATTGTCGTAGTAAGTCTGAAATCTTTTGGAAACCTCGACGCATCGGCTCGCAGGAGTGTAGCCTGTACCGCTAAAATAGGTAGATACCCACCTAATTAT
>NZ_JACJUP010000500.1:0-4613 GCF_014748295.1 Planktothrix sp. FACHB-1355
TATTGCGCTTGAAAAAGTTAAAAGGGAAAGTTTTTTCTTTTTGGTCTTTCCCTTTTGGCAGCATCGTGATGTCGCTTCCAATTATTTCCTTAAAATGTTTCCGATCCTGTTGGTTCTTGGTAGGCAATACCTCGCTTTTGTTGGCGATAATTGGCGACAACAGGGTAAACAACACCGCGCAGTCGATTTATGCAACCAACCGGACGATGGACTGCTAGACCGTTCCAGGGAGAAAATCGCAAGTTTTCACAGAAATCGTATTGTTTTTCAAAATCAATGATTTGATGCTTGACGGTGAGACGACCTACTGTGAAGAAGGGTGATTCTCTTTCCTTCCAGGGAATTGTGGTATCGTCGATCGACATATTTGGGCTGGCTTGGAACTGAATGCCAAATTCCCAACAGTATTCAGCATCAGGTTTCCCAAGAGATTGAATGATATCATCCCGGTAGTAATTGTCCGGCTGATTCGGATCTAAGCCGAGTGCTTTAGCGCGATCGCCAAAAGGAAGTTTAGGAATTCCCGGTCGAGACTGGAATGCAATCCTGTCGTGGGGTGGCTGGGGTGAAACTGGAGTAAACGCATACTTAATCACAGCCGGATATTCCACAGGAACGACACTCGTCTGGTCGGGGTCGAAATCGGGCTTGAGACCCAAAGCAGAGGCTGAACTGCTCCAATACCGCTGTGTCAGTAAACTTTTCGGAGCCTCGCCCGTACCCTTGAGGAGTGCTAAGAATTGCCTGGGATGTTGAAAAAGCCACTTCTTTGTTGCCTCCTTTGACTCAACGACAGCAGAAAAAAAGCCGTAGTAGTCTCGGATAGTTTTAACAAAGAAAAACACTGAATTGTGAACAATAATGTCCTGGGTTTTCGACTCATAGCTTTGCTCAAGCCGTTCCCCCTCAACCCCCATCACTTTCACTGCCATTGAGCGGGTGTCCGCCTCGTAATCATTTTTTATTTGGAAAGCCCCGTTGGCAAATCGCAGCCAAACAGGATATTGTTTGGGTGAAGAGAGCAAGCCTTGCTTGATGGAAATCTCTTTAACCTGGGAAGGAGTTAGCGCAGTGCGATCGCTCAATTCGCGTTTAATCGCTTCCTCATCAAAGTCAAAGATTTCGAGAATTCCTTTCACAGCAGCATGGCTTTTGGTATGGGTATCTCGCAGCGCCCGCTCTTTATCCTTGTACAGATTATCCATCCGAATCGTGACTTGTTCAGTCAGAAGATCGTAGTATTTGCGTTCGTCTTGTTCGGGATATTCCGTAAATAACTTCTTGTTCATCACAAAACCTTCGGTTAATCGCTAAAAAAGGCTCTACACAAACCGTTATCTCTGTTACTCCTTTCCCGCTGAAAGAATTCACAAAACCACAACGACTCGCTTGCCAACGGTGCAACGTTCTTGATTAATACTACATGACTGGGTTACTCCGGGTTGGTAAATGCGAAGAGATCCGTAATATCTATTACCGGAGTTCCCAGGATTTTGGGCGCATCTTGGCGAGCTGAGGCATAGGCTGGATTAACGAATATCAGTTACCCCATAAAGAAGGCGATCGCTTTTAAAAGCCTAGTTCTGTACATTTTTCTGATTGGCAAGATAATATTTGTCTTTTTCTTGCTCATTTTTGAGGGCGCAGGTGTGTTTGCGCCCTCAACTACCTTGAGTCTTAGTTGTCAGCTACAACTTAAAGATTGAATGAGACTTTGTACTTGCGATCGCTTGGTGGAACATTACGATTCACTAAATCGGAGACTGTTTTGGTATTTTGGATAATTTCCCAACCAACCTCCGAAAAAGTTTCCTTATTGAAGACTTTAGGCGATAACAAAGGATTAGTTAAAGCTTGGGAGAAAGCATCAATACCAATTATCCGTGCTACCAAAGGCGGAATTGCTGAATTTTGCCGCACATCTTCGGCGTACAATCCGACAAAGAATTCAATATTATCCACATGACCGTACAACTCTTTTAATTTCTGTTGAGCGTATTCGTCACCCGTAATTTGATTGAAATCGGTCACTCTGGGATAACCACAAATTTCGCGGTAATCGTTATAACTGGCTAACTGCGCCTGCCGTCCGAGTTTAACAGATGCTAGTTCGGTAGCATCAATAAAGGTATAGGGTGTGCCTGCGATCGGAAAATCAGGTGTGTTAAACAAACCAATTCTAGTGCCTGGTTGGGAACAAGTTTCTTCCATCAATGCACCCAACCCTTTATCGATTAACATCTGATTATTCCAGAGGGAATCGTACATAGATGTTTCTTTGCCGTCATAGATAAAGTTTTCAGGAAGCGCACTATGCCAGCGATAGACAAAACTAAACTCAATCGCCATCCAATTTTCTCGATACCAACTTTCCTTGGTAAAAGCTTCCGGATCGGCAAAGAACCTAAAATTATAAGGCGTAATGTGGAAAATGTACTCTTCCATGATGATATTGAGAATAATCACCATGAGAATATTTCTGGCGGTTTGAAAAAGTCTCTCATCGTCCCAATCTGGATAGTTTTTGGACAAAACATCACAAATTCGATTATGCTCCCTGATACATAAAGTGTTGAGCATAACATAGCCAATTTGGACGTTTGCCCGTTCAACTCCCATTGCAAAGATCTTGGCTTTCTTTTCGGGGGGTTGCCTTTTCTCATCATTAATTGGCTGATAAAGACCTTCAAATTGAGGATCGATAATACCCTGTTCGGGATCGGCATAATAAAAGAGTGGATACTCTTCTTCTACGCCATCTTGGCGCTTGAGTTTTTGGGTTTTAAATTTACCGTCTTTGAAAGCTCTGATCAGATTTGTTTGTTTGCGGGTCAACCCGTAAACATTACACATATCAATCTGATGGTTGGAGGTATTTTTGAAGCGGTTTTCCCGATCGATCCGCAGAAAACTATCTGTAAACCACTGCACCCAATAGGGAAAGAGCAGAGTCGATTTGTCCGAATAAATGGTTTTTCCGTCTCTTTTTTGGAATAATGTCTTTACTTTGTCGAGTGGCGGCAAATTCCCTTCTTTGTTAAATTCCGGTTTGGGAGGTAAATGTCGTCCTGTATAAGTCTTGTCTGTCAGTGAATCCCAAGAGGTATAGGTATCAGTTTTCTTGGGATGATCTGTCCCTGGAATTTTGGGATCTAGGCCCATTAAGCTATAGGGAAGCGGGCGCGTCGGAAGTTTGTAAATGATACTATTCAGAAAAAATTTGTTTAGCTTACGTTTGAGAGGCTCGTAACTTTGAACTAAATCCCAAATTGGCTTGAAATGAGTCAAGGTATATGCTAAAGCTTTGTTGCTCAATCCATCTCTAGATGTATCTCTTGCCATGATTGCTTTTCCTTTTGATTGTTGTAGATTAGATCGTCTTCTTATGTTCGGTTACGAGAGAAAGTTTTCTCATTTTTCTACATTTTGAATTACTTTGGAGATAACCTTTTGCAGATTCTTAGGACGATAGTCTTGGCGTTTTTTCAATCGCTCGATCGTGCTTTCGTGAAGCTCCTCAATAGCATCGCCCACCTCGCGGAACTTGATTCCTGCCAATTTGAAGAACCCAGGATCGTTTTTAAAATCAATGTCATAATTGGGATTGATACCTGTGGGAATGGCACTTATATCGAATTCAAGCCCCAATCCAAGGTTACGGGTTGAATCGATCATCCATTGTAAGGCGGCATCTGATAACCCCCTGTATTCTTCCGTTCCACCGCCGACGCAGCCATGCTCGCCAGGAAACCAAACTTGAATAACCCGCTGATTCTCAGCATCAGGATTTTTCTTCATAGGCGTAACATCAAAGATTTCGCGAACTTCGTCGATCGCCACGGCGTGCAACGCATTCTGAATCAACTGATTTAAAGTGGTGTCGTGAAATCTGTACCTCTGATTGAGCTGATCGTGAAACTTCTTGAAGGCGGCTAGACCGGGAATACCAAGCGCTCCCACGGTGTCGAAACAACCAAGCAAAGTGATGGGGACGCGATCGCCGTATTCTTCGCGGTAATCCCTTGCTACACGATCCTTTGGTTTAATACCTCGGTTACGGTAAAGCTCGTAAGCTTCCGATGCTCTGGTAACATAAGGGCGATCTAGCAGACCGGAGCAATAGATCATCCCCGCTAGACTCCTGACTGTGTAAGCACCGCGACTGAACCCAAATAGATAGATTTCATCACCGCGCTCATAGTTGAAAGAAAGAAAACGATAGGCATCTTGTATATTTCGATCGATTCCCAGTCCAGTGGCTCCGCCCAAAATCTTGTTACTCTCTACTCCAATTCCCTCATCATAAAAAACGATCTGTGGAACTCCGTCACTACCTCTCGATTTCACTGCCTGGGCAAGCTTAACTATATTACTTGGGTAACTACTATTTAGTTGTTGCCAAGTTCCATCACAGCAAACGATCAAACGTTTCATTTTTTCATCCTCTCCTTGAATTTTAAATTTAATAGCGAGCGACAATCAGCCATTGCTTACTTCCTTTGCAAATCGTCAATTATTTATTGCGCTTCTATCGCGTCAGGTTAGTGTTCCTAATTTATGCTCCAAACTTGTCATAATACTCCAACGAGTCTTATTTATTTTTATTAGCGAAA
>NZ_JACJUP010000501.1:0-4653 GCF_014748295.1 Planktothrix sp. FACHB-1355
GAATCCGATCGTATCCAGCGACGTAGTAAGCAATGGCCCACTGATCAAAGCAGGGTCGAGATTCAATCGCTTCAATCCCATTGGCAACAGCGTTCCCAAGGTGGCAGCGATCAACACGTTAATAGCCATGACCAGTCCGGCGATCGAGGATACCCATCGCTGATGAGGGGGAGACCAAATCAACGAAAGAGTACCTAAAGAAAGCGCCAATGCTATCGCAGTACCCAATGCTGCCAAAATTTCCTTCCGCAAAATAGCCAGAGTATCTTGGGGAGTAATTTCACCCACACCAAGTCCTCGTACTGTCACCGATAAAACCTGAAAGCCCACATTGCCGCTGCTGTTTGCCAAAATCGGCATAATTACTGCCAAGACGGTAACAGATGAAATAACGTGTTGGAAAGGCGCGATCGCACTTGCGGCGGCAATATACAGACCGATATTGATCAGCAGCCACGGCAGACGCTTGCGAAGGGTCACCAGCGGAGGAGACCACGCCGCTTCGTCACCGCCGCTGACCCCCGCCAGTTTCTGAATATCCTCAGTTGCTTCTTCTTCTAAAATGTCTACAACATCATCAATGGTGACAATTCCGACCAATCTATCTTCCCGATCGACCACCGGCGCGGCGATCAAGTCATAACGCTTCATCAGTTGCGCTACTTCTTCCTGCGGTGTATCCGTGCGGACTCTGACGACGCGATCGCTAGCAATATCGCCTACCAATACATCCGGAAACGTAAACAGCAACTGCCGCAGCGAAACCACCTTCAGCAATTTGCGGTTGTCATCCGTGACGTAAGCGTAGTATATTGTTTCCTTATCTTCATCGCTCAAACGAATTTTGTGGAGGGCTTCCCCAACCGTCAATCCCTCCCGCAACCGGACGTATTCCGTCGTCATCACCCGACCGGCAGTTCCTTCCGGATACCCCAGAATTGTCGCCGTCGCCCGTCTTTCTTCCGCGTTCAGTTGCTGTACCAGCCGCTTTACTACCCCAGCTGGCAGTTCGTCAAATAATTCTGCCCGGTCATCCGGTCGCATTGAACCCACAATTTGACAAACATGGGCGTTGTGCAGGGAATTAATCAGTTCTTCCTGCACTTCTGGCGGTAGATATTCAAAGACATCGATCGCGTGGTCTTTTTTGAGCAGACGAAATGCGATCGCTCGCCGTTCTGGTAGCAGTTCTGCAATGTAATCTCCTACATCAACAGCCGGTATGCGATTTAGTTCAAACTTGAGTTGATTTAAATCGGCAATATCCGATAGTGCAACACGTCCTTCCTGAGTGAGCATAAAACCTCCCAATCTCCCCTATCCAGGGAGACTGGCTCACCAGGCTAGAGGAGCGTAATACTGTGACTGGATGGACTTGGGTCCATGAAACTGATTCACTGAATTCAACACTGGTATCGACTCTGAGCTGACGACGCCAGTAAGTATATGCTACTCCCAGAAGATTAATTGCACAATCCCAGTGCAGGAGCCAAGGGAAGTCAAAAGTCAAAAGTCAAAAGTCAAAAGCTAAAAGTCCTCCTCTTCCCTCTCCATAAGCTCCTCCGCTCTCCCTGTTCCCTCTTCCCTAACCCCTAACCCCGACGCCCGACGCCCGACGCCAGCCAGTTGTTGTTCCATACAGTATTTGCTAAAATTTCACCCACCGCCGTCATCCAATTTGAGGTTTCATATCGATGGACATCAAACTAATTTTAATGGGGTTGACTATTGTCTTTATCGTGGCGAGCTTGTTCTTCGGCACCAAAAATGGATTTTACGATTCAGACAACTATCACGGTAACGGTTCAGCCCACTAAGCGAAAGTTATGAATTTTGAGTTTTGAGTTTTGAGTCGCCAACTTCTTTAACTCAAAACTTAAAACTCAACACTCAAAACTGTTTTCAAGGGAGCATCGTGATCGACCTAGAATGCTTACCCTACAGCGTTAATCATGAGGACGAAGGCGTCTGTCTGCTCGTGCGGATGGGGCCATATCGCATCATGCTCGACTGCGGTATGGATAACATTACCCCGCTACAAACAAATTCAAAGCAAGCACTGCCAGCAGACTTAGTGCTGTGCAGCCACGCTCACCCAGACCACGCCAGAGGTTTTCTGGCGCTGCATAAGGCTTTTCCTCAACTGCCAATCTATGCCAGCGAGGTGACAGCTCAGTTGTTGCCGCTGAATTGGCCAGAGGTAAAACCCCAAAACATCCCGCAATTTTGTCAAGCTTTGCCGTGGCGATCGCCAGTGGAGTTCCAAGACGGTCTGTGTGCCGAATTGTTTCCCGCAGGCCATCTGCCAGGAGCGGCTACCATCCGGCTGACCTACACCACTCCTCGCCGTACCTACACGCTCATATATACGGGTGACTTTTTCCTGTCCAACTCGCGACTGGTAGAGGGATTGCCTCTAGATTCCTTGCGGGGAATAGAGCCGGATGTACTGATTCTGGAAGGCACCTACGGCACTGCTCGTCATCCCCATCGGCGGCAGCAAGAAAACCAGCTCTCCGAGCGCATTAGTCGAGCGATCGCAATGGGTCAATCTGTCCTGCTACCTGTGCCTACTTTGGGCCTGGGTCAGGAAATCCTCATGCTGCTTCGCAGTCATCATCTCTTTACAGGTCGCGACTTGGATATCTGGGTAGATGGCAATGTTGCTACAGGTTGCGATGCTTATCTCAATCTCCTACCTTATCTACCCGCATCAGTACAGAATTTTTCCCGACATCAACCTTTGTTTTGGGACGAACGAGTCCGTCCCCGCGTGCGTCGGCTACAACCTGAACAGCGTCGCGCGATCGGCAAGTCTCCTTGCATTGTTTTCACGGACGAAATCGGCGATTTGAGCGATTATTGCCATCCAGATAGCGGTTCTTGGCTAATATTACTGCCTCAGCGACCGGGGCGTTCCATCAGTTCTGAGTTCCAAGTTATCATTCCTGACTTTGGTTCTTTTCCCGAAGTATCCAGCAGTGGGGGTAAGCACCAAGGTAGCTCATCCCCAGCACTTATTAACGTCGAAACCTATTTATTGGCTCAGCATTGCGATGGCCCCGGCACTACGCAACTGATTCATAACCTACGTCCGCAGCACATAGTATTTGTCCACGGTTCGCCTACATATTTAGCAGATTTGACTAATTTGGAGGAACTGCACAACCGCTACCATTTGCATTGTCCATCAGCAGGAACGCTGGTAGAACTGCCTATTGGCGATACATTTCTGCAACCCGCTGCACCGGAAACTAACTATGAAGGGGAATTGACCGAGCTGGGGACTGTAGTGACAATTGCGCTTCCCGATACCATTACTGGTGACCCTCGCTGGCAAAACTTTGCCGATACAGGTTTGGTTGAAGCTCGTTGGCAGGGTGAGGAACTGGTATTGCGAGGTTTATCCCAACGGGAGTTACTTACCCAAGGAAGCGATCGCATCCCGACTGACTTAGCCTGCTGCGGTAACTGCCGACACCAGCGAGGACAGCGCTGTTGGAACCAAGCATCGCCCCTGTTTGGCTTCAAGGTAACGCCAGATGGTTACTGTCCTGTTTTTGAACCCGGTGCTGTACCCCCGCGATCTTATCGGGAAGATGAGGAAAATAAAAAATAAACGATCTCAAATCCCTTAGTTGAGATTTATTTAAAAATGACAAAAATTTAGCCCAGCGCTGGGCATTAAATGCTGGGCTAAAACTGAATTGATTAAAGTCCAAACAGCCCCTAATTAGATTAATCTAAATTGGAGTCTGGGTAATGATTGCGAATTTGTTCGGCTTCGGGACAATCATCTGAAACCAACGGTTCTACATTACCTCTCGGTACTGATGCTAATTTCTGACTGACAGCACCAATGCTTTCTAGGCGCACCATCTCTTCCCAAGAAGAAATTTCATCATCTTCTTCTGTTTCATAACGTAATGTAACTAAATCTCCTTCAATATCGATGATGCGAGCGCGTTCTATCCAACGTTGCTGGTCCCGCAAGAAAACACAGACTTCTCGACCATCGCAACAGAGTTGATAGATCTTGCGGTGTAGCATGTATTGTTTCTCCTGAACAGGGAATTCTTGAACGTACCCCAACTAAATTAAAAATTATAGTTGGGCAAAATTTACGCTAAAAGAACTTAGCGTTACCGGAAAAACTGGCTTCCTCAGTGCTTCGCAGCCAAAAGTGACCGCGATAGCTCCAGCAAATATAATTCTTAGGTCGTGCCAATTTAATGCCGTACCAATGCTAGTCTAAAAACTAAAAAAGCAGTCATCTGGAGTCAGAAACGGGTTTTTGTTCGTAATATTATACGGATTTCGGTGCAATTATGGTAGATCGATTCTGGCTCCTAGATTCTTCACTTTTAACTTTTAACCTTTTACCTCCTACAGAAAGGAGATTTTCCGTTGGCGCAGCCTGCCGTAAACACAGGTTAGGTTATCGCACTACGGTGATCGCACTCGCAAATTGCTTACCCTGGATTCACGCTTACTCGGAAAGAGTATAATTGCTTTTGGAGCAGCGTCTAGCAGCCCATTGCTGAAATCCAGTTTAGAACTTGTCTGCGGGTATCGTAACACAAGCGGGACGCTTTCATCTGAATTCCCAGCTTTGAGTCAGGTAAAATCTAAAAATTTTGCTTTTTTTATTTT
>NZ_JACJUP010000502.1:0-4631 GCF_014748295.1 Planktothrix sp. FACHB-1355
TGGCAAGCCCGAATTAAACTGAAAAAATCATTTGCCGAAAATGGTAATCTGAGTACGCTATCAATTTCATCGATAAAAATGACAATATTTTTCCCAAACAGCGACGGATTAGTTAGCAAGACCTCTTTGATAAACTTACTCAATCGCTTGATGGGCGAAAGTCTGCCATGCTTCCCCCACCAAGCATCAAAGCTACCGATTTGCTCTGTCAGATTAAAACTATCTACTAATGTATCGGTGATACTGCCAAAAAACTCGCTTCTGGTGATATCCGGACTGATAATCTCTGTCAAATCGATCGCAGCACAGGCAATTCCCCCATTTTTTAGCCTTCTCATTGTCTGCACGAGCAAACTAGACTTACCCATTTGTCGGGAATTTAGCACATAACAAAATGTGCCTTTTCTCAAATGGTCAAACAGCTCGTAATCTGCCTGTCGCCAAACGTATGTAGGCGCATCCGGGGGTAAACTTCCACCAACTTTGTATTCGTAATTCATAGGCTAATTTACTATAACGGCATTCCAGCTTAAATACCCATTCAACAATTCATATTACCGAATATTGATGAAGTCCAAGGATCTAATCAGTTCTTGTAGGCTGGGAACTCTGAGGTCATGATTTTCCCAAGTCAGAGCCATTTTTAGGAGCGAGTATTCCATTGCTAAGTACCAACAAAACGATCGCGAAAATATTGCCTTGTGTGTTAGTAGCCGATCGCAATTTTAATCCGACAGACCTGCTGACTGTAAAGCTTGTGCAAGTAGTTCCGTTAATTGTAGCGTCTCCGCCCATTGGTTGAGATAAACTTTGTCTAGCTGTTCGCCTTGCAACTTCATTACTCCCAAAATGTCGCGCCATTGCTTTTCCGATTTAAATCTCCCCATTCGATACCAGATGAGTTTCTGCAATATGATGTCTTCGGATGTCGGTAAAACTATTACTCGGTCAGGGTCTTGTCGGATAACTCTAGCTTGGCGACGCTGGAATTCTGCTTGATTAAATGGTTGATCTTTGAGAATAAAAATATCAATTTTTCCAAGAGATTCGTTGTCAATTAGGTTAAAGGACTCTTGCGAGCGAATCGCCTCTCGTACAGCAGTTTCTGATACAGAAAACCTCGGTTGCACCGCCTGGATTAGGCTTTCAACCTTTTCAGGACGCAAATCTGCTACCAAGTCAATATCTTGGGTGCTTCGCGGTTCGCCCAAAAGGGAACTAGCTACCGACCCACCTACAAGGTAGGGAATTTCTAGATTGTTTAAAATGTCAGCTACAACAAGCGCTAAAGAAATTGGGTCGGTTAGCATTAGTGGTTGCTCCCATAAAAATGGATAAACAGATAGAATACTCTCGATCGATTGAAAGTCCTCTCCCAGCGTTCGGATCGTAAATTCCCGTCGAATAAAAGCCGGGTCAGCATTTGGATAGCGATACCGAATCGCTAAAAGACACATTTCCCAACAACCCTTAGTCCAACCGCTAATTAGCTCAGCTTTTTTCCAAAACGGAAGCGTGCGCCACAGTCCAAACTGTACCTGTTCGGCTTCTATAGAAGTATCCAGCGATTGCGTGCGATAACCGGGCGCGGACGTGCGAATCAGTGTCATGGCGTCAGTTTCTCTGCTACTTTTGACTATCGAGAAAACGATCGCGAAAATATTGCCTGTACAAATCGTTGCGGATCGTCACCTGATTGCCTTGCAGATGCAGTAATCCGATACTATTTAATTTATATGCGATCGCCGACTTTATCTGTAGGGGTTTATTAGTAGCAACCACCTGTTTAAAACATTCTGCAAACTCTGGATTTCGTTCCAAGTGCCACAAGTGCGATCGCAAATGTTCCCCATAAATTCCCGTATCGGTGGGCGCTTCTTTCAGTATGCCATCCAAACTCATATTTTCCCGCGCCATCTTATATAAAGCCACTCGCACTAAATGAGGATGTCCGCCCACCATTGCCATCAGTTGCTTAACCTGAGTTTCTGTTAAATCCAACCCATGTCGTCGCGCCAAATCCTGTACCTGTGCAGAGTTAAACTCCGGTAACTCGATCGGTAGCCCTACATTAAACGGAGACAAATCTTTACTCAGGGGAATATAAACTTCTGTACCGTGGACAATTACCAGCCGAAAGTTTTTCCAAATATCGCTTTGCTTGGATTTTTCGTGCCAAGCCCGCAGCAAACCGAAAAAATCATCAGCCACTTTCTCTTGGGGAAAAATGCGATCGACTGCATCCAAGCCCAAAACTAAGGGAGTAGCAATTTCGGCTAATAGATATTTTTCAAAGTAATTAGTGCAATTTTTTTTACTGCCTAAAAACTCGCTCCAGCGGCTATCTAGCTGAATCGGTAGCTCTAAGTCATCCGTTACCGTAGCACAAAACCATTGCAAAAATTGATTTAAATCCCAGAAAACTTCCCGATCTGCCAACTCAAAATCTAAAGCTACCGAACGATAACCAAGTCTTTCTGCTTGTTGCAGCAACCTCGTCATCAGAGATGTTTTTCCCATTTGCTTGGGAGCTTTGATGCGAATTAAGCTTCCCGGTTTGGCAATTTCTTCATAAGCGCGTTCTTCGATCGGCGGGCGATCGATATAAAATTCCGAAGCCAGATCCAGCGAACCTCCCGGTAACTCAAGATGGGAATTGATGATTGGTAATTGGTAATTCTGCTCTGCCCCTCTGCCCTTCTGCCCCTCTGTCCCTCTGCCTCCTACCGCTCTGTTCCCCCTTAATTCCTCCAAAACTAACCGCACGGTTTTAATGCTGACTTTTTTCTCGGTAACATCTGATAGCAGCTTCCATAACTTGGGAGCTATTTCTCGCTGTATAGTGTTACTGCTATAACCAGCCACTTGGATATCCTTTAGTTTCTCACCTAGCAAAGCCTGCCGAAGTATATTTTTTTGCACATCACTTAAAGGTTCTCCTGTTTTTTGGGCGATCGAATTATCTGCAAGTTCTACAAGTTTTAATACCTCGACCCGATCCATTACGCACCCAAGTATAAGTATTTACTAACTAGAAAGTCGTCAAGCAATGGGAGAAACCGAGTTTCTTGGGCTGAGAGCAACAGAATCAAAAGGTTTGCCGATCGCAGAAACCCGGTTTCTTACCGTCTTTAACGAATTCTTGACCGATCTTCTAGGATAACATGAATTTTCTGAATTTTCTGAAAAAATCTAATTACTCACCAATTAGCTAATGAAAAAATCATTGAATTTTATGAGTTAAACTCCTGAGTATTTTTAACATAAAGATCCTGTTAATATAATATAGTTAATAAATGAAACCACAGACAAAACAATTTTTAGTAAATAATTACAACCGATATAGTTGAGATTTTAGCATTAAAATCAAATCTCAAATTGCCAATAAATTGCTAGTCTGCGGTCAAACAGATTCCCTGTCGGCTCTGAGTAAAAGGTATCATTCAAAAATGAGAAATTCAACAGCCACGGCATTAGCCACCAGAAAGTCAACATTTTATGAATTGATTGCCCCTCTCAACAAAGAAAACTTTAAGAAAGAGCTAAAGGAAGTAGAAAAACAGTTTAAAACCGTCCACAGAACGCTGTCAATGTTAAACTTTGACAGCCAGAACTTTAACGGTGTTTTAACTGAAATGGTAACGGCGATCGCCTTAAAAACAGGCGAACTTTTGCGTGCCGATCGCACCACCATCTATCTGTTGGATGAAGCGTCGAACGAACTGTGGTCTTTGATCGCCAAAGATGATGAAGGCAATGGTTCTCTAGAAATTCGCATACCAGTCGGACAAGGGATTGCCGGAGAAGCTGCCAAGTTGAAAAAAGCGATCAACATTCCCTTCGACTTTTATCAAGACCCACGGGCGACCGCAGCTAAAGAGTTAGACAAAAAACATCATTACCGCACCTACACCATGCTAACGCTGCCCCTCTTGAACGATGAGGGAGATTTGGTGGCAGTTGTCCAGCTAGTGAATAAATTAAAAAAGAATTACGCCTTCGGAGAATCCTTGCGGGAAAGAATCGATCGGCAAGGCTTTACCTGGGATGACGAAGTTTTGTTTGAGGAATTTTCCCCGTTAATTCGGCTAATTTTGGAAAGTTCCCGTTCTTTTTATGCGGCGACGCAGAGACAGCGTGCAGCCGAAGCACTTTTAGAAGCGACGCGATCGCTTGCTTCCAGTAGCTTGGATTTAGATTCAACCCTCAAGCGGGTGATGGACGCAGCGCAAAAACTGATGAATGCCGATCGCAGCACCCTCTGGCTATTAGATCCCGATCACAAAGATCTGTGGGCGAATATTCAACAGCCAGATGCTTCTTTTAGAGAACTGCGAGTCCCAATTGGCAAAGGGTATGTCGGTAAAGTTGCCAAATCCGGTAAACCTCTGAATATTCCTTTTGACTTATATAAAGACCCCGATTCCGAAGTTTCTCAACAAGTTGACCAGATCAACGGTTATCGCACTTGCAGCTTATTGTGTATGCCAATTTTTAACGCCGACGGCGAGTTAATTGGCGTCACTCAACTGGTCAACAAACGCAAACAAGGCGATTTTCCTCCCTACAACCCAGAGGATTGGCCCCATGCACCGGAGTTCTGGAAGGCGAGTTTTAATCGCAGCGACGAA
>NZ_JACJUP010000503.1:0-4629 GCF_014748295.1 Planktothrix sp. FACHB-1355
CATCCAAGCAGCACTGCATCATTTAGAAGTTACCAAAGAAGGCCAACAGATTGTTGGCAATCTCTATAAAAATGTCTTAATCGTGGAACAAGAAATTGAAGAAGAAAATCATGTCATAAAAAATGAAGAATTTGAAAATGAACGTTTGTATGTAAGCGTAGCAGCTGAGCAGTTAATGTGCGATCGCGTGGGTTGTCAGGAAAATAAAAACTTGCGGGTGGATATAATTAATAAGCAAATTTTTGAGTTTAACAGCCAACTCCTAAATTTTCTGGAACGTAAGAAGAGAAGATGTTATTTATCCAATTATTAATCGGGAGCCGATGAATTAACGGGAAACACGGTCTAGAAATCTTGCTGATTGGGATGGGTTCTGTCAAGATGAGTAAAGCGGCGCTATAGCCCTTAGCAGCTACTGCAATTCAAGCAGTCTGTCAGTGACAATCAATCAGGAGATTTTTACCATGTCCATTCCCCCTGGCTATACTCAGCTGACTTTTCACTACATCCACGGTCAGACAGAAGCCTTTAATATCCCTGTGTCGCCAGAAGAATTCCAGCAACAAATGCAGAGCGTGTTAGAAAAACCTTTATTTACTCTGCATCTGCGAGATCAAACCGTTGTTATCCGTACAGCCGAAGTGATCAAAGTAGAGATTAAGCCTCCCCTGTCTCAACTTGAAGGTGAAGGTGTTTTTCCCAATTCCGAGCGCGTCACCGCATTGACTCGCAGCGGACGGTAAGCGTGCTTGTATAAAATATAACTTTGGAGAGATCGAGAAAATGCCACCAGCTGTTAGTTTGATCCAGGCTACTTCTTACGACCTGCGTTCCTTGCGATCGTCTCTAGAAACTCTGCTGGAACCGCTGGGGGGAATAACCTCGTTTGTCAAACCGGGCGATCGCGTTTTGCTCAAACCTAATTTACTCACAGGTTCGCGCCCTACCAAAGAGTGCGTCACTCGCCCCGAACTGGTTTACTGCGTTGCACAAATGGTACAAGCAGTCGGTGGCAAGCCTTTTTTGGGGGATGGCCCCGCTTTCGGCAGTGCGATGGGAGTAGCAAAGGCTAACGGTTATTTACCTCTGATTGACGAACTGAATTTGCCGATCGTCGAATTCCACGGACAGAGGTACGAGACTGTCAGTACGCAATTTAACCACCTGCTGCTATCCAAAGAGGCAATGGATGCCGATGTGGTAATTAACCTGCCCAAACTGAAATCTCACGTCCAACTAACCATGACGATGGGCGTCAAAAACCTGTTTGGTTGCGTCCCCGGCAAAATGAAGGCGTGGTGGCATATGGAAGCAGGTAAAGATGCCAACCGCTTTGGGGAAATGTTGGTGGAAACAGCGCGGGCGATCGATCCCGACTTAACTATCTTAGATGGTATTATCGGTCACGAAGGTAACGGCCCCAGCGGTGGAGAACCTCGGTATTTGGGCCTTTTAGCGGCATCGCGGGATGTGTTTGCGCTCGATCGCGCTATCCTAGAAATCCTCAACGTTGACCCCAGCTTAGTGCCAACAGCTGCCGCTTCGATGCGCTTGGGGCTTTGTCCCGAATTGGCAGCGATCGACTTTCCTCACTTACGTCCGGCGGATATCCAGGTTAATGACTGGAAACTACCGGAAGCCCTGGTAGCGATCGACTTCGGTTTGCCACGGGTGATCCAGTCCACCTTCCGGCATCTTTACATTCGCTTCATCAAAGAACCGATGAGTGCCTACGCAGGCCGCTAGTTGAGCTTTTGTTTGTGTAAAAATACTTACTATACCAGAGATCCAGGCAAATTTGGCTGCGTGGATCTCTATCTTTAGAGAGGTTTACATTGAGATTGTTTTCTAGGAAACAGTATCCCGAAAAGCTATTGTTAAAATTGTAAGTGTGGGACTAAATTAGCCCCACGCCTTGTTTGTAATTCCAACTGAATTGGTTAACAATTCAGTTAAAGCATCTTCTTTTATGAACTCAAGTGACCAGGCTGCCAACTCTCCTGACCGACCGTCGCCAAGGATGGCAGATATTGTGGGTACAGTCATAGCTTTGCTAACCCTGACGTTGCCCCTCTTTGTGATAGCTCACTACTCTTCAAACCAGGTTGAAGTTTTGCAACAGATAACCTATCCGCTACCAAACCAGAGGGAATGATTGAAAAGGATACCACGTTTCAGGGACAGCTTTGACTGTAAAAACCTAGATGCCCAATTAATTTTACGGCATCTAGAATTAAACTTTTCTCACGCAAAAGCTGCACCACAAAACTTTACAGACGGTAAATTTGCCGTCTGTACCGGTCTGGCGAACCCAGAAGCTACGGTGGACATTGCCCATCGCTAATACTAATTGCACCCACGGAAGACTTGGTGGCCGATATTCCCCTAGAATGCTACACGGGGGTTGTCGAGACTCGTTAAATGTGTAGTTCGCTTCACCCCGTATTTGCTGTAAACTTAGGAGTTCCACTGTGGACTTATCCCGCATACCTGCCCAACCCAAACCGGGTCTGATTAACGTTTTGATTGAGATAACCGCCGGTAGCAAGAACAAGTACGAGTACGATAAAGAACTCCAAGCTTTTGCTTTAGACCGGGTGCTATACTCTTCTGTCCAGTACCCCTATGACTACGGTTTTGTGCCCAATACTCTCGCCGATGATGGCGATCCCCTCGATGGGATGGTGATGATGGATGAGCCAACCTTTCCGGGATGTGTGATTGCCGCACGACCGATCGGGATGCTAGAGATGATCGACGGAGGCGATCGCGATGAGAAAATTCTCTGCGTACCGGATAAAGACCCTCGCTACGCCAAAGTTCAGTCTCTTCAAGATGTCCCGCCGCACCGCCTGCAAGAAATTGCGGAATTCTTCAAAACTTACAAAAATCTAGAGAAGAAGTCTGTCGAAATTTTGGGTTGGCAAGATGTCGATCGCGTAGCGCCTTTGGTCGAAAAGTGCATTAAAGCTGGTAGCTGAAAAGTCGGAATTCAGACTTGAATAACATATGAGCTTTTCGGGGTTGGAAATACTCTCTCTAGCCCCCAGTCCCTAGCCCCAACGCCCTAATCATGCAGCGATCGCTCCTTTTAGCCAAAATACACAGTTGCACCATCACGGCATCCAACCTCAACTATATGGGGAGTATCAGTATAGATAAAGCCCTGTTGGACGCTGCGGGGATATTACCTTACGAACAGGTGCAAGTTGTCAATATTGCCAATGGAGAAAGGTTTATCACTTATGCGATCGCTGCACCTGCCCATTCAGGTGCAATTGAACTCAATGGCGCTGCGGCGCGACTGGGAATGCAGGGCGATCGCATCATCATCATGACCTACGGACAATTCACACCGGAAGAGCTAAAAAATTACAACCCTAAAGTTGTCATGGTAGATGAAAGAAATCGCCTTTTAGAAGTGCGTCGTTACGATGAACTGCCGAGCAGATTTGACGCTAAAACTTTCTGATATTTTAGGCTTTTCTACCGCCATTAATCGATAATTTGCTGGCAGATGCGAAAATATTGTTTGTGGGAATATAGGGGGAAATTTTTCCCGCAGATTAAGACAGATAAACGCAGATAATAGATGTATTTTTTTAGGTAGTCAATTGTACCGCATTTGTGATTAATTTCTTCTGAATTATAATATTTTTTGTGACTTTTATTCCCTTCTGCTCCCTCACAGGTGTTCTCTAGGCGGGAAGCGAGTAATCTAGTCTAATATAAGTCAACTACTTGTTGCAGATCTGTGGGAGTGTTACAATTCCACAGCATACGCGCCTCTTTCTCCCCCACTGGGATAGCTTGTACGGGTATTTCTTTGAGCCAAGCTTGAAAAGAACGTTCGCCTTTTTGTATAAATTTATGCAAATCTGGTAAAGCTTCGCGGCGGTAGAAGGCGCATAAAGGTTCCCAAAGATTAGCCCGTCGCGGTACGACAGCTAAAATATGAAGGGGTATATGAGATAATTGGCTTACCCAATTTTGGAGAATTTCTGGCTCTAGCAAAGGCAAATCGCAAGCTAGTAGTAATATCCAGTCAGCCGTAATTTCTGCCAGTCCCTCAGCCAATCCCACCAGGGGGCCCTCACCTGGGCGAGATTCTTGTAAAAATTTATACTTTTTATTCACAATAGCTTGATAGCGATCGGGCCAAGGAGTCAGGATGTTAACTTGCTGACAACACTCAGCTGCTACTTGACAAACTCGCTCAAGTATGAGTGTGCCATTCCAAAGCATCAGTGCTTTATCCTGTCCCATCCGAGAACTTTTACCCCCAGCCAGGATAAGTGCAGTAATAGATATAGTGTTATCCAGATTCAATTAATCATTAATCTCCCAGAAATATCAGACTTGGTGTACTAACTGAAAAGACGCCACAGCATCGCGGATTTCTTGGAGTTTTTTCGCCGCTTGTCCGTTAGTAAGCAAGTTTTTAGTTTCGGTTATACCTGAGTGCATATCTGGACAAACGCCACAATTCCACAAGTAAAATCCACCATTCCATATTGCAGATTGCATCATTTCTGATGGTTTTCCTTGCAATACAGATTGCATTTCCTCTACTAATTCCGCAGTGGAATTAAACGAAGGATTTTTGTTACTAAAGTTGTAGTCATTGTG
>NZ_JACJUP010000504.1:0-4580 GCF_014748295.1 Planktothrix sp. FACHB-1355
AAAGCCGGATTGGCTATCCAGCAACAACAATTGCAAACTCTAGGTTGCCAAGTTTAATTTTACTACCCACAGTTAGCACAACCGGATCTGAGGGCCGATCGGCAGACGGGGGAGTAAGTTGTTGCCCATTTACAAAAGTACCATTGCGGCTGGCAAGATCGATAATTTGAAGTTTATTATTTGCCCACTGGATGACGGCGTGATGACGGGAGATGGTCGTAGGGAGGCTGGGCTCGTAGCCGCTGAGGTCAATATCGACAATAATATGAGGAGGATGGCTGCGCCCGATGAGCGATCGCAACCGATTCAGAGAAAAATATTGATTTGCTTTTGGCCCATTGAGAACAAGCAAATAAGTTACTTCCGGTTTAAGCTGAGTTAATCCAGGAATCGGATCGAAACCAAAACCAACAACCATCATAAACCTCCCAATTGACGAGTTGCGGTCAGCAATCCTGTTGCTTGATGGGCGCTAAGTTTGCCAGTTTTATACAAATCATCTAATTGCTGAGTTGCTCGATCGGCAATAGCTATCTGACCAGATTTTAGAGCTGCCGCTTGGATTTGGCTGAGCAATTCGCCAGTTTGCAAAGGATCGTTCGTATTGTTCAGTTCAGTACTGAAACGATTGATATCCCAGCAGAGACGATCGCGATCGACCTCCAAATTAATTTGTTGTGCTTCTCGATAGGAAGAAGTAAATTGCAGCGGCACTGGCGATATAGCAGAAGTGAATTCTAATGTTTGTAACCCAACTTCTGCAATCGCGTAACTACCGGGGGGATGAATTGGGTTTAAACTAGATACTTCTAATCCTAAAAGTACATCTGTTGAAGTATCCGATCGCAAATTTCGCAAATTAATTTCCCCCTTAGCAGTTTCTCCCAAAGGCAAGTAATCCGGACGAAACTGGCAGCAATTTTTCACCCTCACACCATCAGCTAAATTGATTTTGAGAACCGCATCTGCAACTGAGATCGTCTGTACTGCTTGCAAACGTTCTTGCAATTGAGTTGTGAGCAGAGACGGGTTATCGGCATACATAAACGTACCGCGTCCGCGATCGCTCAAACTCACCAGCAACGCGGAATTAAAATCAGCAGCATTACCCAATCCTACCGTACAGATACTAATACCATCTGTTGCCATTGCTTCAGCTTGCAAAATCAGTCGATCGACTTCCTGCAAAACCTCTCCTTTTTCGGTGGTAGGATGTCCATCTGTAATCAGAATTCCTACCCTCGCTCTACCCGACTGTGGCGGTAAGGCAGAGCGAATCCAGTTTAGCGCCAAATCAGTGCGCGTTACCCCTTCCGCAACTAAGCGATCCAAAATTGTTCGCAAATCGCCAAGTCGATCGTTCTGAACATTTTGGATCAGCGGCGTCACCCAATCGGCAAATCCTGCTAGAGAGAGGCGATCTCCGGGACGTAACTGTGATGCTAACGCAAGAGTTGCTGCTTTCGATCGTTCCCACTTTTCACCTTGCATCGAAGCGCTAGTATCCAGCGCCACTGCCAATTGTAAGGGTAAATTTTGAGTGCGATCGCCCGCAGGTACGATCCGCACTCGTAAAATATGTTCTGAAAGTTGCGAACTGATTTTAACAGGGCGATCCCAGGCAAGTTGCAAATTGAACATCGCAATTGAATAGCTTATCCAAACTGACCTTCTATTAACGATGGTAAACGGTTGTGAGCCAGACTAACGAATAACTGCCTCTCTCTTTTGAGGTAAATCTCAGTATATCCTCAACTGTCATGGCCTCTACTATACTTTTTCGGCAATATTAAAAGCTGACAGATATGAAACATGGATATCGCTTCCCCAGTTACTCTCCAGCACTGACCGCAAACTTTGAAATACAAAATTCATCTTCTCCGGGTCTTGTATCCGATAGAATGACAAAGTACTCAAAAGCGTCATATAATCATCTATATTATAGGTAACTTCACACAGCAAATGTCCTGAAACTAAGCCCTTAAACATACCTGAATCGATGATATCCTGCCCAAATCCTCTGATTATTTCTGCTTGAGTTTCCATCTGCTCGTAAGCTGGAATAGACACGCCCTGACTCTGATAAACTTGATGCAATGCTTGATAAACCTCATAAGCGGGTTGAGGCATCATGTTCCAAAGCAATATTAAATAACCGTTTTCTTGCAGAGCAGCAGCAGCTTTTGGATACTTAATTTCCGGTGGAATCCAATGCCAAGAATTTGCTGCTAAAACCGCATTGAACCTCTGAGTTTCTAACTGCCACTCTTCAAATGAAGTGTTCCTAATCTCTACATTTGGATACTGAGCGCAGTTTTGTCGCACTAGCTGGTAAAATGTTTGGCTAGGCTCAATACAGAGCATGGAAAAACCGAGTTCTGCAAATGCGATCGTTGCATTTCCCGGCCCACATCCCACTTCCAGAATAGTGGCCTCCTTTTCAAGTTTGGCTACCTCTACAGCGCGATAAATTAGCTCTTTAGGATAGCGCGGTCTTGCCTTGTTGTAGGCATCTGCGAATTCGCTATACCAGTTTTTTCTTTGTGCCAAATCTTTGCTGTAACAGCTTTTCACCAAATCTTCGTCTTTCATATCTGAATACTGAAAAAATTTTGTAATTATACATATTATATATGTTTCAACTTGTGGATAATAAAACTATGTACCAATGGTCAACCTTATCGGGAGTTTACGAAGGCAGCGATTTCACTTTTTATGGTGATGAAGCTTGGAAATGCTCATTCCATCTGCATTGGGAAGATACAGGTCGAGTAACCGGTTCTGGGTATTTCACCGCAGGAGAAGATTTTATCGGGGAAAATGACCAAGAGCGGGTTGATGTCGTCATTTTGGGGCAAATGACCCAAAAAGGCAATCTCTATGGAATAGTGGTTGCTCCTAAGCGATTTGAAAAAGGAGTTTGTTGGACAATCAATTTAGAGGTAGATTTTGAAAAAAGGGAGTTAGACGGAGAAGTACTTTATGCTGAAGATGCTCTTAGCGAAGGAGAACCGGGCTCGATGTTTCTCAAATATCAACGTGACTTCTAATACCAGTTTCAAAAATGTTTGGAACGCCTTTAGTTTTAGTAATCGCAATTTGTGAAACTCTTGTGGGGCGGGCATCTTGCCTGCCCTATTTATACAACTCTGCCGCATTGATTTTTAAAATGGGTATCTTCTCCAGACTACCCATCTACTACAGTCAGTAAACTATTGTTACCTAACCCAACAATTAACCGCCTGCCTGCCAAAACATTGAAATCGGGATAATTCTCAAAAATCCAACGATTCAGAGGTCTTTCGACTAAAGTTTCCAGCAAAGTTTTAATTCGCCGACCGCCAAACAATAAATTATCAGATTGCTGCATATTCAAACTCAAAACTTCCAGAACCGAAGTCTGAAATAGTAGCAGCAGACGATATTTATCCCAGGCAGATTCAGCCAATTGCCGCAGAAACTTCTCCCCAATTTTCCAGACAAATTCAGGACGCAGCAAGTCAAACACCACAATACTATCACCCAGACGGTTTAGCAATTCAGCGCGACCAATCCTACTGGTGAAATGCCAGTGAACTTCCGAGCGAAAATGAGTATCCACCTGAGCATAAGTAAAGGAATTGACACCTTGCTTTTGCACTTCTGTCATAATGCCATTACGAATAATCGCCCCCGTCTGAGGGTCGGTCAAATCAGAAGCACCAATATTACTGGTGAAAATAATCACCGTTTGATTGAAATAAACTGTTTGCCCTTTTCCATCCGTGAGACGACCATCTTCCAGAATTTGGAGAAACTTATCCAGAACTTTGGGATGAGCTTTTTCAATTTCATCAAATAACAAAATGCTGTAAGGACGTTCCAGGATGCGATTAGTTAATTGTCCGCCTTCTTCGTAACCAACAAAACCGGGAGGCGCACCCGCTAACTTTTCCGCCGCGTGTTCTTCTTTGTACTCGCTCATATCATAACGAGCAAATGCTTGTTCGTCTCCAAAAATCAGACGGGTGAGAGATTTAGCCAACTCGGTTTTACCGACACCGGTAGGGCCAACAAAAAAGAAAATTCCTTTCGGTTTGCTATTTCGACCGCTGACATTGCTGAGACTGATACCCACTTTGGCGCTAGTTAATAAAGTGGTGACAGCTTCTACAGCGCGGGGTTGTCCAATCACAGATTTCGATAATTCTTCCCTGGCATAAGCAATTTTATCTGCACTTATATTCTCAAAAGGTTCATCCCGTTGCCCGAATTTGTAGAAGTCTACCAGGCGCAATACTGTTTTGGGAGTGAGGGGAATGCTTTCTCGCCAAGAGGTATGACGAATAGCTTCCAAATCCATTGTTTGAAATCCTTCTGTCAAAGCCGCAAATTCTTCGGCGGCGAGTTCCAAATCGGAAGGTTGTTGGGGAGTGGCACGTTGGACATTTAATAAATGTCCGCCATAAAATCCCTGCTGTCCGAAGCGGAGAATAAACTGAAGTCGTTCTTCTTTATTGGGACGAGTAACTTGTACTAAAGCGACAAAAGGATTGCTAGTATAAAACCAAGGCGGAACACGCCGGAGGTCGCTTGCTAGG
>NZ_JACJUP010000505.1:0-4625 GCF_014748295.1 Planktothrix sp. FACHB-1355
GGTGATGGCGCTGGGGCTGTGGTTATGCAGGCTTCCGAGTGCGATCGTCTCTTAGGTTTTGAACTCCGCAGCGATGGCAGTATGAATAACTGCCTCAATCTTGGCTATCGGGGACAGCCAAAATCACTCGTTGAGGAAGTTAGCATCGGTCAAGGCGGTTATCAGCCCATCACTATGAACGGCCAAGAAGTTTATCGCTTCGCCGTCAAAAGAGTGCCGGAAGTCATTGAAAAAGCCTTATATCGAGCAGATATAAGTGTTGACAAAGTAGACTGGTTGGTGCTACATCAAGCAAACCAGCGCATTCTCGATGCTGTTGCCGATCGCCTACACATTCCGCCAGAGAAAGTGATTAGCAATCTCGCTAATTATGGCAATACCTCTGCCGCTTCTATTCCCATAGCTCTAGATGAAGCCGTTCGTCAAGGCCAAATTAAACCCGGTGATACGATCGCAGCCGCCGGTTTTGGTGCTGGTTTGACTTGGGGTGCAGCAATCTTCCAGTGGGGTAGGTAAGTTATTCGGGATAGGATAGCCATATATTCGCATATCCAAGGAGAATTCCGATGTCTTTAACTGTCCGGGATTTGGAAAAATTTCAAGCGCAACTTTCATCAGACTATGACGACTATCAAATAGAGTTGCAAGAGGGAAACATTATTATCATGGGGCCATCAGATATCGTATCCAGTGAAATTGGTATTCGTTTAAGCGCTTTTTTGTTTGCGTGGATTGAACCAAGAAAACTAGGGCGGGTGTTTGATTCCAGTGGGGGATTCATCCTGTCTAATACAGACTTACGCGCTCCAGATGTTTCCTTCGTTTGTGCAGAAAGATTGCGGCAAAGTCCTCGTGATTTTGGTGAGCTAGTTCCCGACTTGGTTGTAGAGATTAAATCCCGGACAGATAGAGTAAAAAAACTTCGCGAAAAAATTCAAATGTTTCTGGAACTAGGCGCGAGGGTAGGAATATTGATCGATCCAGATAAGCTGACAGTAACTGTCTATCGATCTGGTGGCGAACCAACAATATTCAATAATGAAGATACCCTCACTATTCCAGAATTATTTCCCGGTTGGGAATTGGCTGTTGCTCAATTATGGCCTCCCGTATTTGATTAAGAATTTCAGATTGGATAGATGGGAACTTGGGGAGCGGGTAATTTTGAGAATGATGGTGCGCTCGATTATTTATGCGATCTTGTCCAGCGGCTGGAAAAAGAAATTAAAGATTGCTTTACTGAAGAAAATCGAGCCGATTTAGATGAAGATGGAGAAGCTGTCCTCATACCGAGCGTAGCCATCCTCTCTGTCTTGTGCGAAAAATTCAATGTCGCGCCACCTAAAGAAACAGTTATTAAGGAATGGCGAGAAACATATCTGCGTATATACGACGAGCAAATAGATAATCTTAGACCACAGGAAGATTACAAGCAGGAACGACGTCAAGTTATCGAAGAGACTTTTGCCAAATTGGAAAGGATTGCACTTAGTTTTTATCGATGATAAATTTCGGCAGTCAAAATTTGCGATAATAACAATCCGAATTCTAGGTTAGCTAACGATGACTAAAACGGCGTGGGTGTTTCCAGGACAGGGTTCGCAAGCAGTAGGTATGGGAGTGGATTTATTAGAATTGCCAGCTGCTAAAGCAAAGTTCGATCGCGCAGAGCAGATTTTAGGCTGGTCAGTTCCAGAAATATGCCAAAAGGAGGAAGAACTATCGCGAACCCTTTATACCCAGCCATGCCTTTATGTTGTCGAAAGTATTCTGGCTGACTTGATGCGCGAAAAGGGACAGCAACCCGACCTCGTTGCCGGTCATAGTTTGGGAGAATATGTTGCCCTCTACGCTGCTGGAGTCTTCGATTTTGAAGGTGGGTTGACTTTAGTCAAACGGCGTGCAGAATTAATGGATAATGCCGCTGGCGGGATGATGGCGGCGCTGATCGGGTTCGATCGCTCGCAATTGGAAGCTAAAATTCAAGAAATACCTGACGTTGTACTCGCCAACGATAACAGCGCCGCTCAGGTGGTGATTTCCGGAACGCCAGCAGCAGTAGAAGCACTGCTATCCCAGGTGAAGGCAAAGCGTGCTGTCAAGTTGAATGTTTCCGGTGCTTTCCACTCCCCTTTGATGGCAACACCTGCGGCAGAATTTGAAAAAGTGCTGGAAGCTGTAGACTTTGCCGATGCCAAAGTTCCGGTGCTTTCTAACGTCGATCCGACACCAGCAGTGACAGGGGCAGTATTGAAGCAGCGTCTTTCCCAGCAGATGACCGGTTCGGTACGCTGGCAGGAAATTTCCCTGGCTTTACCGCCAGAAGGGATCGATCGCGTCGTGGAAATTGGCCCTGGCAAAGTTCTCACAGGCTTGATCAAACGCACTTGTCCGGATGTAGCATTGCAAAATGTCAGCAGTCTTGCAGAGTTGCCCAATTAGAGGCCAAAAAACTGCTAGGCTAATATTTTGCTGAATTTGAGTGCGTTGGGAAAAAGGAGGTTCAAGCCTCCCATTTCAAAGCGAATCATCAAAAAAATTTTCTCAATTTCAAACTCCGTCCTTATAAGGCGGAGTCAATCCAAAATCCAAAATCCAAAATCGGGTGACGAAATTGTCTGCTGTGGTCAAAAGCCGGGAACCCTTTACCAGCTTGTTGCTGTACCACTTGTTCAAGTGGTCGGTTGTTAGTCCCATGCTCCACGTTTACTTTCAGGGACGCATTAATGGTGCTGAAGCCGTGCCGCAAGAAGGGCCATTGGTGGTGGTGAGCAACCACGCCAGCCACTTTGACCCACCAATTTTATCTTGTTGTCTGCGTCGGCCTGTCGCCTTCATGGCTAAAGAAGAATTATTTAAAATCCCGATCTTAAAAGATGCGATTTTGCTGTATGGTGCTTATCCGGTGAATCGTCAGTCCGCAGACCGCAGCGCGATTCGTTCCGCACTCAAATATTTGGAGGAGGGATGGGCTACGGGTGTTTTCTTGCAAGGCACTCGTACCCCAGACGGAAGAATTACCGAACCCAAACTCGGTGCTGCTATGATTGCCGCAAAGGCAAAAGTTCCCTTGCTGCCAGTGAGTTTGTGGGGTACGGAGAAAATTTTGCAAAAAGGCTCTCCTATGCCTCGATTTACGCCAGTGACGGTGCGTATCGGCGAGCTAATAGAGCCTCCTAGTTCCAGCAGCCGGGAAGAATTAGAGTCTGTGACCCAAAAATGTGCCTTTCAAATCAATGCTCTGCATGATTTGGGCCGTTAAACCGCAGTGCTTATGTAGCTAGAGAGAGTTTTCTACCTAAAATAGCAAGCTAGAATAAGCCATAAATTAGGCAAGACTTTTTTATAAATGCAGGATCTAAAAGCGGAATTGGCAGAGACCCTGGATGAGGCAGAATGGCAATGGCTGATGCCCCACGCTCAGCGCGATCGCTTAATTGTAGTCTCTCTGGGACTCGACTTGGTGGATGTCGGGGTGGCCATAGCTAACGATGATGTTTTATCTGTCCAGCATTGGATTGGCGAGCAACTGATCTACAAACCTTCTCCCACTCAAATGGCCTCTTGGCAATCAGACGGAAGTAAGCGATTTAACGCTTTGATCGTGCAGCCTTACGTGCTGGTACAAGAACCGTCAGTTCAAAGCTGATGAAATACATTATCGGCAATTAATTTTTAATTGGGATTGGGTATTATGTAATATCCCTCTTACCCTCTGTTTTAGCCAGGGTACACAATGAAACTGGAAGATAGCTCGACTCGACCGCCCGATCCCCACAACATTCATGGGCATCTACCTGGAGATCGTATGAGTCAAATACCTGTAAAAAATCTCTGGGAACGATTAAATAATTTAGCTTTGGTTCGCTTTTTGCTTCTGTTTGCTTCTGGCTGGGCGATCGTACAGTGTTTTGCCTATTTTCAGGACATAATTGTAGTTTTTACCTTCGCTGCCATTGTCGCTTTTTTGCTCAGCTATCCGGTAAGATGGCTGCGACGTTTTATGCCTCATGGTGTAGCGGTTAGCGTAGTATTTTTGGTAAGCCTTTTGCTATTGGGTATTTTCACATTCACCGTGGGATTTGCGATTTTATCGCAAGGACAACAACTTCTGGAGAGCGTACCCAACTTTTTAAACTCTCTCATACCTTTAGTAGAAAGGCTGGAAAGTTATCTGCGTACCAGAAACCTGCAAGTCGATTTGCGTGCGATCGAAGAACCTTTGCGAAATCAAGCTTTAGTAGTTCTCGGTGCCAGTCTGGCTACTTCACCTATATTGTTGACGAATTTAATCCACTTTATACTAATTGAAGTTGTCGCATTTTTTATGCTTTTAGATGGCAAACGACTTTGGAATTTTCTCCTAAAAGTTGTACCGAAGCATCTGCGCGATCGCTTTACAGATATAGTGCAGCGTAACTTTTTAGGTTATTTTCGCGGACAGCTACTTTTATCTCTCTTTTTGAGCGCTTCCAGTTTCATCGTTTTCGTTATTTTACAAGTGCCATTTCCCTTAGTCTTGGCAGCAATAGCTGGAGTTTTTGACTTAATTCCTGGGATCGGAGCTACTTTAGGGATTATTTTAATTTGTTTATTTTTATTACCTCAAAGTATTTGGATGGCTA
>NZ_JACJUP010000506.1:0-4625 GCF_014748295.1 Planktothrix sp. FACHB-1355
AGCAATTCGGGCAGTTTTTCTTTAGCTTCCGGGAGCGATTCTGGGACAGCAGATTTCTGATGTTCGCTGTATACATTCTGGTTTTGTGGTAAAATTTTCTGCAATTGCTCCACAAGTTGGGAACGGTTGACGGGTTTAAGCAAGAAACCGTCACAGAAATTTTGGAGATCTTTGTAATCTTGTCCCATTACAGAAGCAGTGAGAATAATGATAGGGATATTTTGAGTTTTTTCGTCCTGCTTTAAACGACGAGCTGCTGTATCTCCATCCAAATTGGGCATCCGCAAATCCAGCAGAATTACATCGGGATGATGCGTCTGCGCCATCTGAATCCCTTCCAGTCCATCTTTAGCAAACAAAAGTCGGTGTTGAGTCGCTTCAAAGTAGCCTGCAATTAAATCGCGATTGGATTTCACGTCATCCACCACCAGCAGTACGGAAGGTTGAAACTGTTCTAAGTTTGCATTTAACTGGGAGTCGCCAACTGGTTTTGTCGTCCAGTCGGTAAGGGTCACATCTGGAAAAACGAAGATAAAAGTACTGCCTTTACCTAATTCGCTTTCCAGTAGCAGGGTTCCTCCCAGCATGGTTGTCAGTCGGCGGGTAATTGCCAATCCTAACCCAGTACCGCCGTACTTGCGGGTGCTTTGTCCTTCGCTTTGCACGAAAGCCTCGAAAATTCGTTGCCGTTGAGCCGGGGCAATACCAATTCCGGTATCTTCCACAGCTATTTCCAACCAAGCTTTGCGAGCGTCTCCATCTGGGTAAATTTGGCAGCGCAAGCAAATTTTAACATACCCTTGTTCGGTGAATTTGAGGGCGTTGCCGATCGTGTTGAAGAGTATTTGCCGCAGGCGCACTTCATCAAAAATAATGCCCGTGGGTAGGGTTTCGTCAATTTCTGCGAGTAGGGATAAATTTTTCTCGCTAGCTTTCTGGGAGAAAATTTGCAGAACTTCCTCAACTAATGCCCGCAAATCTAGGGGGTCGTATTTCAGTTCTAGTTTGCCTGCTTCAATTTTGGAGAGATCGAGGATATCATTTATTAAGTCTAGGAGAGCTTTGCCGCTAGCAGAGATCGACTCGACATAAGTGCGTTGTTTTGGTTCGGTAACGAGTCCTTGCAGCAAGTCGCAAAAACCCAGGATGGCATTCATGGGTGTACGAATTTCGTGACTCATGTTGGCAAGGAATTCGCTTTTGGCGCGGTTGGCAATTTGAGCGCGGTTGGCAGCTTTTTCTAAGGCGGCTTGCGAAACTTCTAATAAAGCTAGCATCAGGGTGTTTCTCAGTTCGAGGGCGGCATCTATTTCTAATGGATTCCAGGCTAAAGATTTGCCGATTACTGTTTCTTTCCACAAAGCAAAAGATTTGCGGGGAGACAGGCGCAATCCGCCATTTTCTTCTAATGTTACAGGTTGGTTCGGATTGCCTCCCCAGTTTACTGTTTGAATGATTTCCGGTCTAAACCAAACTACTTGATAGCAAGTGCGATCGAGAAAAATAGAAATTGCCAGTAAGCCGCTCACTTGCTGTTTGTATCGCTCAGCTTGGGGATAAATTTTTGCCAAGCAATCGGTGTAAAAAACTTCTTCTTTATGGTGCTGGCGAAGCCAATTTAGCAAATTTTGGACGGTTTCTTTGGCTGGAGCTTTGCCAATGAGCGTAATTTCATCTTGTAGATAGATAACTGCTCCTTGTGCATTGACTAATTCTAATAATAATTCTTCAGTTTGAGATAAAAAGCAATCTACGTTTATTTTCTTAACTAAGCTTTTTTTGATTTCTTGTTGAATGCGTTTAACTTTTTCGGAATATATAACCCATTCTTTTTGTTGCTTCTTGAATAGTTCAACAGACATAAATTGTCCGAGCAGTTCGCAAGCTTTACGAGTTTCGTAATCAACGTATTTCTCTTGATAATGATGACATACAATTAAACCCCAAAGTTTGCTTTCATTGATGATAGAAATACAAAGTGAAGCGGTAACCCCCATGTTTTGTAAATACTCAATATGAATGGGGGAAACGCTTCTGAGGATAGAGCGACTTAAATCTAATGGTCGATCTGTGAGGGGGTTATTGGTTGGCATAATTTGCACGGGTTGATAATTGATATCAACAATAATTCGCAACCAATTTTGGAAATATAATTTTCTGGCTTGTTTGGGAATATCTGTAGCTGGATAGTGCAAACCCAAGAAAGCTTCTAACTCTGGTTTTTTGTCTTCGGCAATAACGATGCCGCTATCGTCGGATTCAAAGCGATAAATCATGACGCGATCGTATCCAGTCATTTGGCGTAGTTCTCGCACAAGTATGTCTGTTGATTCCTGGAAGCTGGCTGCGTTTGATATCTTGGCGATAGAGGTTTTCAGCAAATGATAAAAACTAACTGGATAATTTTGCTTTAAGGAAATTTTCGGTTCTAATTCCAGAATTAATACTCCATCCGAACGATGGATAATCCCTTCAAATAGCAAAGGCGAGCCGAGAAAATTAACTGTAAACTGGAGCGGGTTAAAATATTCTAAATTTTCTTGGGATATGCAATGGTATAGCAAATCTATTTCTTGACGACTAAATAAAATATCTAGGTCTTGTCCGAGCAGAGATTCAGCAGCAATGCCAAAAAACTGTTCTGTATTTTGACTAACTTGTAAAATTTTTAGTTGCGGGTCTTGCAGCACGAGGAGAACTCCATGAGGCTGAATTTTACCGGGAATATGGATGGGTTCTCTGTCGCAGTTGCTTAAATCTATTGATTCGGAGGTGACAAATTCGATTTCCTGCATGATTTCACTCAACCTTTTGGCCGAAATAGGCACTTTTTAAGTTTTCTAACTCTTGGGCTAATAGATCTCGCTCCTGAAGAGATTCTTTCAGTTGCTCGCGCAGATACTTTAATTCCAAATGCGTGCGAACTCTGGCCAGCAGTTCCGGCTTTTTAAAGGGTTTGGTAACGTAATCGACAGCCCCCATATCAAAAGCTTGCAGTAAATGATCTTCCTCGTTGCTGGCAGTTAAGAAGACGATCGGCAGTTCTGCTAGTGCTGGATTTGCTTTCAGTTTAGAGCAAACTTCCAGTCCGTTCATCCCCGGCATCATCAAATCTAGTAGAATCAGGTCGGGTTGGGCAGTTTGGACTCGTTCGAGAGCTTGCTTTCCGCTGGTGGCAAAGGTGGTTTCGTAGCCCAAATCTTCCAGCATCTCGCCAATTACTTGCAGATTCTGGCTGATGTCATCTACAACTAAAATTAGGAAATGTTCTGGGTTGAAAGGTTTCATAATAAATTTTGCCTTATTTGGGGAATTATTTTATTGCCTTGGGTAAGCTGGCTTTCTAGGGTAGTGGGGTAGTGGAAGAGTAGCTGACATTAGTATGGGATTGTATTTATTTTTCAAGGGTTTTGAGCGTTTTTGAGCCTATGTTTGCTTGGTTTGATGGGTGGGTATTTCAATGGCGAATTCCGAGCCCTCTTTGGAAGAGGAAGAACAGGTTAGTTTACCTCCATGTTTTTGGACAATAATTTGATAGCTAATCGACAATCCCAATCCGGTGCCTTTGCCAGGGGCTTTGGTGGTAAAAAATGGGTCGAACAAACGCGATCGCATCGACTCTGGAATGCCGGGGCCATTGTCTGCAATGCGAATTTTTATAGTATTGGCAGCTATTAATTCTGTGGCAATGCGGATAGTAGGTTGTCGGTAGAGGGTAGTATTTAGTGGGTTACATTCAGAGGAACTACCCAGTTCTAAAGCGTCGATCGCATTATTCAGCAGGTGCATCAAAACTTGGTTAATTTCACTAGGAGAACAAGTGACTTTGGGCAAATTTCCGTACTCTTTGATGACTTGAATTGCCGGACGAATTTCTTCGTTCTGTGGCGAAATTTGAGAATTGAGTCGGTGCTGCAACATTAGCAGGGTGCTGTCGATCCCTTCATGAATATCCACCGACTTCATTTCAGCTTCGTCTAACCTAGAAAAGTTGCGAGGAGAAAGTACGAGTTGCCGGATGCGATCGGCTCCTCTGTGCATACCTTCCATGAGGCTTTGCGCGTCTTTTATTAAAAAAGACAGGTCTATATCATCAATTATGCGGTCGATTTTTGGTGTGGGATTGGGATATTCCTGCTGATATATTTCAATCAACTTTAGTAAGTTTTGCACATATTCGTTGGCATAGCTGAGATTGGCATAAATAAAATTAATTGGGTTGTTAATTTCATGAGCAATCCCTGCTACCAATTGCCCCAGAGCTACCATTTTTTCGTTCTGGATTAATTGGACTTGAGCTTGTTGGAGTTCGCTTAAAGCTTGTTCGAGTTGCTCCTTTTGCATTCGCAATAATGCTTCTGTTTGCAGTTTCTGAGCTTCTGCTTGCTTGCGATCGGAAATATCGCGCACGAGCGCTAGTACTTCATTTTGGCCGCTCTTGACAAATCTCACTTCATAAGCGTGCCAAATGCCATCGATTTGTTGCACGTACTCGCCAATTTGCATGGTAGATGCGAGCAGAGTCTCCTCAACGTAGTGCATTACCCAGACACTCAAGTCTTCGGACAAAACTTCAGATATATTTTTACTAACCAAACTATTTTGTGGGCCGATCGCATCGGGGA
>NZ_JACJUP010000507.1:0-4565 GCF_014748295.1 Planktothrix sp. FACHB-1355
AATAAAACGGGAAACAACGGGAGCAAACATGGCATCAGCGATCGTAAAATGACCGAAGAGAAAATCGCCGCCTGACTCGAACTTCTGCCGACAATCTTGCCAGATACTGACAATGCGTTGAATATCTTCTGCGACTCCCGGTTGTCTGCCTTTTCCAGGCAACCTGGCTCGACAGTTCATCGACATATGCTGGCGGAGATTGGCAAAACCTGCGTGCATTTCTTGAGAAACGGAACGAGCGATCGCTCTTGCTTGTCTATCGATTGGCCATAAATTGGCTTCTGGAAAACATTCGGCTAGATATTCGCAAATTGATAATGATTCCCACACACTCAGATCCTTGTGCAGCAAAGCTGGTACTTTTCCGTTTGGGGAATATCGCAAAATCTCTTGTTTAGCGGTCGGCGTATAAAGGGGAATGCGTATTTCCGTAAACTCAATGCCTAAGTGTTTGAGAACTAACCAAGGACGGAGCGACCAAGAAGAATAATTTTTGTTGCCAATTATTAAAGTAAACTCTGTCATTTTAACTTGACTTCAATTGTATTTATCGGAGTATAAATCAAGAGAGTATCGGTTTGATGAATTTGAGAGTCATGCGATCGCTCTCGCCAATACTCATATAGTACTGCTTGTCCTTTGTACCCAGGTTCAGGGTTGGTGGCAAAGACCAGACACCACCCGGATAGTCTTTGGTATCCTTGGGGTTAGCATTGACTTCTGACTTATCGGCAAACTGGAAACCGATCTTTTCCAGAGCGGCAATTACCGCATCCTCCGATATATAGCCGGTCAAGGCACTCTCTTCCCAACTCATACCAGGTTTGGCGCGATGTTCTACCACTCCCATAATGCCTCCTGGTTTGAGAGCCTTGTAAGCAGCCTGGAACACCTTTTCGGCAAAGCCGCCGCTGACCCAGTTGTGGATGTTGCGGAAAGTGAGAATCATATCGACGGAGTTGTCTGGGGCTAGGGTGATTTGCTGTGCGGGATTAACTACAACTACTTTGACGTTGCCGAAGATATCGGGATCTGCTGTCAGTTTATCTTGAAAAGCTTTACCTATAGAATTAAATTTCGGATCGAAGTTGGTGACGATCGGCTGACCTTTTCGGGCGAGAAATGGAGCGAGGATTTCAGTATACCAACCAGATCCCGGCCACAGTTCGACCACCGTCATATCCGGTGCAATTCCGAAAAATTCCAGAGTTTCGAGGGGGTGACGATCGCGATCGCGGAAGCGGTTGGCGTCAGAACGATGGCTGCTGGATAATATAGTTTGGAGGGGGATATCGATATCGACGACGGAGGCGTAAGCGTTCTCAGCAGTGAGAAACCAGGAAGCAGTTACGGTTGCAAACAACAGCCAAGTTAAGAGCAATACTTTGAGTAAGCCTTTTCGCCGCACTGTGGTAAGCCAATTGCGTTGAAATTTCATAGCCCCTTGGTTTCTAGACTTGAATTATTATCGATCGGTTTTGACAGGATTGCACAAAAAGCGATCGCTCTCCTCCAATTCCCGATTTGTCCGCAGGTAATCGCGCACGCGATCGCAAGCATAACTTAACAAATCCAAATTGAGAATTCGCTCTACATTCCACAGATTCAGGGTGTTATCCTCACTGACGGAAGCCACAAACTTTCCGTCAGGACTGTACGCCACTCCCCTAATTGCCGCAGTGTGACCCCTAAGCGTGGTTAGTTCCGTACCGTCGAGTTTCCACAACTTCACCGTGTTGTCTACACTGCCAGAAGCGATAATTTGACTATCGGGACTAAACGCCACTCCCCATACTGCTGCTGTGTGACCTGAAAGCGTTCTGAGTAATTTACCGTCAACTGTCCATAGCTTAACGGTTTTGTCTCCACTGCTAGAAGCGATGATATTACCTTGACGGTTAAAAGCAACTCTCCAAACTGCCGCAGTGTGACCTCGGAAAGTTCTCACCAAACTACCGTCAAGCTTCCACAACTTTACAGTACCATCTCCGCCTGCGGAGGCAACTAACTGACCGTCAGGACTAAATGCTACCTGCCAAACAGGAGCGTGATGTCCGGTCATGGTATGCAATAATGTACCGTCGCGCCGCCAAAGCTTAATCGTATTATCTAGACTTCCCGTAGCAATAATTTGAGCGTCTGGACTGAAAGCGACTGTAAAAACGGTAGCTTGATGACCTGTTAAAGTTGCGATCGCTTTCCCATTTCGCTGCCAAATATTTACCTTATTATCGTTTCTGGTAGCAGAAATTAAGTTGCCATTCGCACCGCTAGCAACACCAACACCATAAATTGCCGCGTTTTCTCCAGTGAAAGTCGCCAACAATTTGCCTTCCCGACTCCAAAGTTTAACTGTACCGTCTTCGCTACAAGTAGCGATCATCGAACTATCGCCACTGATATCGATTCCCCAAATTCCACCTTTATGGGCAGTAATCGTTGTCTGTAAGGGATTTTGACTTTCCCACAATCTGACGGTGTTTTCTGCACCCGCCGAAGCAATATAGCTGCCGTCGGGACTCCAAGCTACATCCCAAATCGACGCACTGTGACCTCTAAAGGTAGCCAGTTCTGTACCGTCAATATGCCAAATTTTGACAGTTTTATCCCGACTTGCAGAGACGATTTTTTCGCCGTCGGGACTGAACACCGCTGAAGATACGACAGCAGTATGACCTACAAGCGTCCTCCGCAAAGTACCGTCAAGCTGCCAAAGTTTTACAGTTTTATCTCCACTTGCCGAAACAATTGTTTTACCGTCGGGACTAAACGCCACTGAAGATACGACGGCAGTATGACCTACAAGCGTCCTCAGCAAAGTACCGTCAAGCTTCCAGAGTTTTATGGTTTTGTCTCCACTTGTGGATGCAATTATTTTGCCATCGGGACTAAATGCAACTGAAGTTAAGGCACCACCAGTACGAGCCGGGAAAGTTTTTAATAAAGTACCGTCTAACTTCCAGAGTTTCACAGTGTCATCCTGACTTGCAGAGGCAATTATTTGACCGTCTGGACTAAAAGCAAGTCCCCACACGGCAAGACTGTGACCCGGAAAACTTTTCAGCAAAGTGCCATCCAACTTCCAGATTTTTACGGTATCATCGTCACCTCCAGAAGCAATTAACTGACCGTCTGGGCTAAATTTGACTGTGCGAATGAGTGCTTGATGACCTTTGAGAGTGGCAATTTCCGTACCATCTCGCCGCCAAACTTTAATTGTTTTGTCTACGCTTGCCGAGGCAATTAGCTGGCTGTCAGGACTGATATTTACTGTCATCGCAGCCGCTTGATGCCCGGAAAAACGGTTGTATTCATCTCCTTGATAAACGGCTTGTCTGAGTGCATTTTCAACTGTGCGATCGATACTCGCATCCGCCAATCCTAATCTTTGTAATTTTCGTTTAGCTTTGATTGCTTCTATCAGTGCGTCTAATCTTTGATTTGAGGCAAACAATCCCTCAGAAGAGGATACTAGCGCTCGAATTTCACTAATTCTGGCTTGACGTTCACTTTCGGTTGCTCGGCGATACTGAAAATAAGTTATCACTCCTAATCCGCTGGCAATCAAAAATGCGAAGCTGACTCCAAACAGCAATATTTTTTGTCGTTTAGCAGCTTTTCTTTCTTGAATTAATCGTCTGTGTTCTTCTGCTAGTCTTGCTTCCACTTCTTTGGTTCTTTCTGCTTCTAGAACGAGTTGGACTTCTTGGCGATCGAGTTCTTGACTGGCAGCTAAAAATTGATAATCCAAGTCGCTCAAACTTTTTCCCTGCGCCCAAATTTGAGCATCTTTCAAAGCTTGCCCTCGCAATAATCGGGAAGTATCTGTTTCTTTTGATGCCAACCAAGCATCAAATAGTTGAGAGTATGGGCGCAGTTTACCTAATTGCTTTTCTACCCATTCGAGGTTGAATACTTCTTGGTAAATTCGATTTTTTACCTGCAAATATCCTTGTTGTTTGACGACTAATCCCGATAGCAATAGTTCGATTTGCTCTCGACTGTCGTCTGTCCGTACTGCGACAGCTTGTAATATTTGCTGGTAAATTCCGAGCAATCTGCCTGCACGTTGTTCGTTGCGAAGGATGCGATCGCGAATTGTTTTCAAATGTTCTGGCTCGTCTTGAGATTCCCATTTATCGATAACTTGCCCTCTTCCCACCGATTCAACAAAAAATCCTTCTGTTCCTGGTGATATTTTTAAATCGCCGCTGCGGGATTTTTTAGCAGTTCTTACTACCAAATCGCATATTTTTTGAGTTAGAAATGGTTGCCCTTCCGTCCAAGTTAAAATTTCTCTTAGAACTGCTGGGGGATTGGTTACTATATTTTCTAATCCTTTAGCTAGCGGCTGTGCTTCCTCCAAGTTAAACCCTTGCAGATCGATCGCTCGTCCGATATTAAAAGGAGTCCGATTTTTATCTGCGATTAAATCGCTGGGCGTAGCTACTCCAAAAATAGCAAAGGTAATGCGGTTATATTGCGGATTGATAGCACGTTGGTTATAACAATACCTGATTAAGGCAAAAAAGTCATCGACGGGAAAATCTAAACTTAAAATACTA
>NZ_JACJUP010000508.1:0-4618 GCF_014748295.1 Planktothrix sp. FACHB-1355
GATTGAAGGTTTGCCAGATTTGAAAGTCGAGCAAGCTTTTGAATTGACCGATGCTACCGCCGAACGTTCTTGTGCTGGTTGCACGATTAAACTGAGTGTAGAAACCGTTTCCGAGTATATCCGCTCCAACATTGCGCTATTAAAAAATATGGTAGCGCGAGGTTATCAAGATGCGCGTACTATCATGCGTCGCGTCGCGAAAATGGAGCAATGGTTGGCAAATCCAGTATTAATGGAAGCTGATGCTGATGCGGAATATGCGGAAATTATCGAAATCGATTTGAACGAAATCAAAGAACCAATTGTTGCTGCACCAAACGACCCGGATAATATTAAATTATTGTCCGAAGTTGCTAACGATCCGGTGCAGGAAGTTTTCGTCGGTTCTTGCATGACAAATATCGGTCATTATCGCGCTACTGCCAAGGTTTTGGAAGGCGAAGGTGCGGTGAAAACTCGGTTGTGGATTTGTCCGCCAACTCGGATGGACGAACAGCAATTGAAAGAGGAAGGTTACTATGGCATTTTCGGTGCTGCTGGTGCGAGAACGGAAATGCCCGGTTGTAGTCTTTGTATGGGTAATCAAGCGCGAGTTGCCGACGCTACAACGGTGTTTTCAACTTCTACCCGCAACTTCAATAATCGCATGGGTAAAGATGCGCGAGTTTATCTAGGTTCGGCTGAATTAGCAGCAGTTTGTGCGTTGTTGGGAAGGATTCCGACGGTGCAGGAATATCTGGATATTGTGGCGAAGAAAATTCATCCTTTAGCTGGCGATTTGTATCGGTATTTGAATTTCGATGAAATTGCTGGTTTTGAGGATGAAGGAAGGGTAATTGCGTTGGAAGATATGCCTAAGATTGAGGATATTTTGGGTATTCCGGCGGGTGCGTTGAATTAGAATGATGGTAGGGTGGGCTTTTTGCCCACCTTAATCAAGCGATGGATAAAAGGAGATAAGTTATGAGCCAAGCATCGATCGCAACTACAAAAAGTCTCTACGATCGAGATTTTTATCTATGGATTCAAACAACTGCTGAACAGCTAAAAAAAGGTCAATTTAATGAGATAGATATTCCTAATTTAATCGAAGAAATTGAAAGTATGGGCAGAAGTGAGAAGCGCGAATTGAAAAGCCGTTTAATCGTGCTTTTAATGCACCTGTTAAAATGGCAATATCAGCCGGAAAAGCGGAGCGAAAGTTGGCGTAGCACCATCAGCGAACAGCGTATTTGTATCGAAGGATTACTAGAAGATAGTCCCAGTTTGCAACCTCTAGTTTCCGAAGTGTTTGATGATTGTTATCAAAAATCACGTTTGAAAGCGTCGGAGGAAACGGGAATTAAATTAAACTTTTTTCCTAAAGAGTCACCTTTTACTTTAGAAGAAACTTTGAAAGAAAGTTTTTTTGAGCGATAAAATCGAAGCCAAAAAATGTAAATTTTGGCTCAATTCTTTGCTACTTGAATTGAAGTATAATGATTGTATGGTGGGCAATGCCTACCTTACAGGATTAATTAGCAGGTGAAGCAATGGAATTTTACACAGTCGTACTCAGGCAAAGTGCGGGTTATTGGGTGTCTTTGTGTTTGGAGAATGGATTAGTAGGACAGGGAAGTAATCCAGAAGATTCTATTAGCAAGCTTAAAGAGGCTATAGAGTCTTTTCAAGATGTTTATGAAATGGAAACAAAGGTTTTCAAGGCTCCGATTTCTATAGAAGAGTTGCATGAATTTTTGACGGTTGAGGGTGAGGATATTAGTTCTGATATTTATGAATTAAGGAAAGTTTATGACAATTGTTGAATCAATAATCAAGCGTGATGTATGATAGCGATCGCACCAACTTGACTCAATAATAATATTGTAGTACATTAATATTAATCAAATAACTAATCAGACAAAAATGGCTAAAGGTAAAAAGAAAAAAACACAGCCTAAAAAAAGTTTCTCTTATATTGATGGTAGTTATGGAATACCCCGCATTGTAGTTAGAGGGGAAAGTCCAGATCCTGGTTATCCAGTAGCTTTTGTTGAAGCTGGAAATAATGGGGAATTAAAATATTTTAAACCAGATGAAGAGACTGGAGAAGAATATGAAATAAGTAAAAGTGATGCGTGGTCAGAATATTACGATCGCCTTTTTGAAGGTGCAATGAGTCACGATATTGTTCCAGCTTTTGAGAAATTGTTAACTAATGACGGCTGGAAAGTTCCCTTCGATTCTAATATGGAAGCTTTTTGGGATTTTCAGGAATGCAAAGAGGACTATACAGATATTGAGGATTTAAAGTTATTGCCTAAAACTCATGATGATTGGTTAGCAAGTTTGGTAAATGAATGGCGAAATAAACAGTGCTGGTATAATTATGGTTTACTTTTGCAATTTGAAGAACCCTATCCTTACCTAATATATCCAAACTCGGAGATGAGGTTTACTTGCGAAATAAGTCCTCAGAATGAGCTTAGGATTCTTAACTATCGTCTAGACGACTTGGAATCAGAAGAAGCAGAAGCAGAAGATATTATTACGATAAAAGAAACCATTCACGATTTTATTGCGATCGCACCTTCGCTGTCCACTAATAATAATAGTTCTGTATTGCCAATTTTTGCCCAACAAAAACGTCAGCATACCCAATTTATATCAGATGCGCTTAGAGAGGCTGTGGAGAATATTAAAAATGAACTAGCAGGAAGAGAAGAAAAGTATCTCGCTGATATTTATGAATTTATTCAGCAAATTGACGCGGCTGATTAACCAACGGAAAACTTAGTTAAAGGATAAGGAACAAATCAATGAGTAGACCGATATCTTTATTTACTGATTATCGCAGTGGCGAAAACTCACTTACTAACTATTGCGGACTAATTTTTAAAATGCTTTATGAAGAAAATCCCAAAAGCTTTGAAGAAGTATTGGGAGCTTTATTGCCATCAGGTACTAATTTAACGGTAGGGGTGAATTTTTTACAACAGACAAAACAAAGAAAAAGCATTCCTGATTTAGCGATAACTCAAAGGTCTTTTACTATTTTCTTTGAGACTAAGCTAACTAACTGGTTTTATGAAAAGCAAACTTATGAACATATAAAAGGATTTCAACAAGAAACTCAAGATAAAATTCTGTTCCTGCTTTCTAATTTTGAATCCGATGAACCAGAAACGCAATTTGCAGAACAAATTAAAAAAGCGTGGGAAGAAGATCGAGTTATTCTACAACCGATCTCATTTGAAGAACTACTCAAACAATTAAAGAGTGTTCGTTCTTCAGAATCATTTAAAAAAGTAATCGATGAGTTTGAAATTTACTTGGATACAAAGAACGTTTTGCCAAGGTGGAAATATTTGCTGGATATTGTTAATTGTGCAGGTTCATTTCAAGAAATAGAAGCAAATGTCTATATTTGTCCAGATACAGGTGGATCGTATAGTCACAGACGTGCTAAATATTTAGCTCCTTATACAAATAAGAGAGTTACGAAAATATTTGAAGTGAGAGGGGTTGTTTCGATTCAGCAGGAACTAGGAGAAGGAAATGTGAAGTGGAATAATAGCGGGGAACCGGAACAAGTTTTAATTGAGGAAGCAAGGGAAGCTATTCGTCGTTTTGAGTTTAGGATTAATGAAAATAAAACTCTACCGTTGCAGGTATTTTTGTTGACTAATGGTGAACATACTTGTTTTGAAAAGACAAGTCCTGGTGGAATGTTTGGTTCAAAGAAATACTTTTGGAACATTGCGCTGGATTGCCAAAATTCTCGTGAATTAGCAAAGTTGTTGGATGGTAAGAGTTGGAATGATTTTCAGAATTAGAGCTTAAAGTAAGCTGCGATCGCAAAAACCTAACCCCCCAACCCCCTTCCCTGCAAGGGAAGGGGGAGCAAGATTACTCCCCTCTCCTTGTAGGAGAGGGGTTGGGGGAGAGGTCAAGCGATCGCTCTTTTTAAACCGCAATTCGTTTAGAAGGTAAAGGAATTGCCTTTTTCCCACGATCGTAAACAGTTTCTATCCATAACTCTCTCGCTTCATTAATATTTTCCAACGCTTCTTCTAAGGTTTCTCCCTGACTCATACAACCTGGTAGATCGGGAATAATTACTGTATATCCACCATCTTCTTCCGGGTAAATAGACATCGGATATTTTAAAGAGAGATAATATTCTAAAGATTGATGCTCTAGCTGAGGATTAGTTTTCATCTTTCCAGTTTTCTAAATCTAGTAATCTAATGGTTTCTTCAATATAAGTTCGTTTGACTTTTTTACCGCCTTTCTTAGGGATAATAATGACTTCTCCTTGCTCATTCTCAAAAGCGTGATGACTTCCCCGCGATCTAACTTCCTGATAACCAAACGCTTCCAAGACATAACTAATATCTTCAAATCTAGCTTCAGGAGGACGAGAAAGAAGGTATTCAATTAATTTCTTTAGTTTACCCATTAGTAGATTGTAGCATTTTTTAGACTATGTGAGGTTGGTTGGTGGAGTTGGTAAGTGCGATCGCACTTTTCCTCCACATCCCCCGAAAAACCTAACCCCCCAACCCCCTTCCCTACAAGGGAAGGGGGAGCAAGATTACTCCCCTCTCCTTGTAGGAGAGGGGTTGGGGGAGAGGTC
>NZ_JACJUP010000509.1:0-4606 GCF_014748295.1 Planktothrix sp. FACHB-1355
AAAATGAATATTCCCACAATATGTAGAGCGACATTAATTGGGTGCTGGTGTTTGAGAACAAAAATATCCCAGTAATCTGTAAATGGATGAGCCAAAGTGCGATCGTCTATCCGATTTCTCAATTTTTGTCGAAGATTAGCATTGCTTTCAGTCATAAAATTTCTTCATAAAACGCACGGAGATAAGACGGTTCCCAGACGTTCTCTACCTAAGCGATCGCAAACTTTACCTTTATCGATAACCTGAATCCCATTAATATAAACAGCTTCTATAATATCATCCGAACCGCGTTTGACCATCCGAGGTTCGCCATCCAGAATCGGATCTGAGATTTCCACTTGCGGACTGATGGGTTGATTTAAAGCCTTGGGATCGAGTAAAACGAGATCGGCTTTAGCACCTATTTTAATAACTCCCGTATCGAGGCGAAACCAACGGGCGGCTTCTCCCGTAACGCGAGCGATCGCCATTTCCGGTGCGAGGAACTTCGTCACCACCGCTTGCTTGAGCAAAGATAAGGCTCCATCATAGTAACCCAGATTACGCACATGAGCGCCAGCATCCGTAAAACCGGGCAAAATATAGGGGTGTTGCATCAGCGCCAAACGCGGTTTTAAGCGATCGTTCGCTCCCGTCGCCACCCAACGCAAATCTGTGTCGTACTTTTGCAAAACTTCCATAAAAAAATCTACAGGTTCTTGTTGTTTTTGAGCGGCAATTTCAGCAAAACTTAACCCTTGCCAACTCGTTTCCGGACAGCGCACAATTTCCATTAAATCTAACTGACGGTGGAATGATTTACGCCAATTATTTAGCCATTCTTGGCGAAATTGGCGGCGAAAAGTTTCCGACTCCCATAATTTTTGCCGTTCTTGTCGCGAATTGCAGCTATTCAGTTGTGCGCCTGTCGGAAATTCTTCAAATAAAGGAGTGACGGAACCATCAGAATAAATTGTAAACGGTTCGGTCAGCGTTTGAAAGCGAACATTACCTTTGAGAATGCGATTCCAGATGAATAAAAGGGGAGAAAATAATCGCCACAGTTTGCGATCGTGTACGGCATCCAGCGCCGATAAAACAGTCAATCTTAATGGTTTTTGCCCAATTCCAGATCCCATCCGCATAATATCGAGAAACGAAGCAAGTCGCTGCAAATTCGGCGTAACTTGAAAGACTAAATCTTGTTCCCGACAGAGATCGGCTAGCATAGCATATTCTTTCAATTTCGCGTGTTGAGATGGAATTGTGCAGCCGCGCCATTCTCCACTCATTCTATGCCAAGGAAACATATCAATTGAAATCCCAACAAATCCCGCCTCTAAAGCATCTGCCGCCATTTGCTGCATCGTTTTTAGCTCGGATTCTGTTGGTTGAACGGTTAAGCTGCGTTCCAATCCCATCACATGAGCGCGTAAGGCACTATGCCCAAATAGTGGCGCAACATTGGCACCAAGGGGTAATTGTTGTAAATGTTCTAAATATTCTGCGGGTGTCTGCCAAGAAACAGACTGTTTCAACCATTTGGCAATCAGTTGATGAGAAAGTGTTTCGACTCTCTGAAAAATATCTGCTAGCATTTGCGGCGCACCAATCGCAACAGACAAGCTGCAATTACCAATGACAACGCTGGTAACGCCATGACGCACCGATTCGCTCAATCCCGGTGCAATTTCTAACTCTAAATCATAGTGAGTGTGAATATCGATAAATCCCGGCGTCACCCACAAACCGGAAGCATCTACAACTTGATGGGAATTAGGAGATAATGAGGGAGCGATCGCCACAATCTTACCATCCTGAATACCAATATCTCCCCGCACTGGCGCAGAGCCCAAACCATCGAAAATTAACCCGTTTTTTATCAGCAAATCTAACATAATTCTTTGTTATGTTTGCTTGTTACCTGTAATTAACCCTGGAGCGATCGCATTCTACTCAGCAAATTATTTCTGTTTGGTAATTTTTAGCTATCATCAGCAACATCCTCATGTGTAGAAACTGGTAGGGGTAGTCCTACAGACAGCAAAGTACTTTGTGGTAGTTTCTCCTCAATTTGTCTCAACATTGCCTCAAGTTCCACTCTTGGGCTGGTTTGTAAACCAAGACACTGTGCAATACCATTTGCGTCGGTACTCCACCGTTCAGTAAGTTGAATGCGATAGCCTGAAGTTTGGGAAAGCAGTTCGTAAGAGTGAAAGTGCATGGGGTCTCCGAGACGGGGAGCTTGAATATGCTCAAAGGAGAATTCCCGTTTCATGTAATCAATAAGGCAATCTTGAACTACTAGAACAAGATGTTTGCTGAGATGTTCAAATGTGTGAATTTTATGGTGGAGTTGCATCAAGATTGTCTTCGCAGTCATTTTCCAGTTCATACCAAAGCCTTTTGCCGATGCAACATCTACATCTCTTACGGGCAAACCATGATTTTGAAGAAAGCGTTGTCGTTCAGGCCAGACTGTACCAGTGGTGTCGAGCGTTTGCAATTCTATGCCAATAAAATCAATAACTTTTCCCAAACGTACAGATGCAAGGCAGTAATCAATGCTACCTCCAGGCACTGAAATTTCAGGAACAATCCGAAGTTCATTACCGGGTTGATGTAGTGTCAATAAATGAAGACAATCAATAAAGATTTGGCTGCGTTCAAGAAGTCGAAAGGGGCAAATGATGATGTTTCGCGATTCTCTCCCATAAGAGACGGAGCAGGTGCCAATAGTAATATCAGGCTCACTTTTCCGATTTTTGAGGCATTTGCGAGCTAAAAATGGACAGGTTTGACCAGATACAATCTCACTCCAAGAAAGTGATTGGTTAGTAGGATGTCCGTACAATTCAGTAACTTTAGTCATAGAAGCAGTCCACACCTTTCACGAGCAACAGCAATGTATTCATCTGAGATATCAATTCCAATCGATCTACGTTCTAGTTGAAATGCAACAAGGTTTGTTGTACCTGTACCCATAAATGGATCTAGGACAACGCCATCTTTTGGACAGGTTGCCAGAATTGGAATTTTACAGAGATCTTCTGGGTACGGTGCAAAGTGCAGTGTTCGCTTTTGAGTATCCTCCGGAATAATGTCCCAAACATCACCGGGTTTACTGCCGTTAGGGTGATATCTGAGAAAGTAGAAACCGCGTTCGGCGAGTTCACGGGCTCGTCCAGAAACTCTTGCCGAATCAGAATGCGTGGTTCGTTGCTGACCGCGAATAATCATGCGAAAATCAGAGATTTTACCGACGCGGACTTCTTCTAAGACTTCATTAAGAGCTTTTAGTGCGTTGGTACGTTCGGACTCGTTAAGTGCTGTAGATAATTCAATTTGTCGGCGATAGCGTATACCAGAAACACCCGTCGCAGAAACTACGGAACCATTCACAACTTTGGCTTGTCTGGGCTTTGAGCGGATTGCATCAACATCATAAAAGTAGCGATTTGTTTTGACAAAATGGAAGACAGGTTCATATATGTTTCGCAGCTTGTCTTTCGCATTGTCGGGTGAGCCTTTTACTTTATTCCAAATAACATTGTTGCGAAGAAGCCAACCCTGTCTATCGGTCATTGCAAGTGCAACTCGCCAAGGTATACCAATTAGAGATTTACGCTGATACGCATCTCCGATATTTAGCCAAAAAGAGCCTGTAGGTTTAAGAATGCGTTTAAGTTCGGAAAAAATTGCAAGCAAAGTATTAATATAGTCTTCCCATTTACCCTCAAGCCCAATTCCTCCATTAATGTAAGCTCTTTGACCCCAATAAGGCGGAGATGTTATTACACAATCAATGCTATCAGAAGGAAAGAGTTTTAAAAGCCCATAAGTGTCACCCTGTAAAAACAGTGGTATACGATCTGATGAGGTTAGATAATCTTTGACCGCACCCAAGGCTTTTAAAGGTTCGTTCTCCTCGGTCATGGCTACACCTGAACATTTCATCATACCACTATACTTGAATTCGGGTATTTTTTGGTGCAAACGTTTATTACTTAAAGAACTTACTACGTAATTATGTAACTATAGGGCACCTAACCAGTTCGACCGTAATGTTCGGTTTTTATCCACGGCGATCGCTCTCGTTTCACGCACAAACTTAATGTCGTCACAATCATCACTGGAATCCAATGTATCATGTAGAGAGAGCCTTGAATTGTTGCCCAAAGCAAAGACCATCCTCGTATACCTTGAAATTGGTAAACGCCAGCCATAAAACCTACTGTCAGAATGATGCTGAGTAGTGTTTGCAGTGGCAATAAAATCGGGTAATGGCTGTAAAATATTGTCCAGATCAAGTCAGGAATAAGCCCAATCGGGAGCAGAAATTGCAATAGATAAAACAATAGTAAATCAATTTCTTTCGCCCAACCTAGTGTCAGGATTTGGGGGAAATAATCCAGATAACGCTGATAGCCACCTTCTGCCCAACGGCAATGTTGACGCCAAAGATTTCTCCAAGTAGTTACGCCTTCTTCCTGAATGGCTGGATTCGTGACAAAAGCAAGTTCAGCGCCTGCCAGGTAAAGTTTAAAGGTAAGATCCAGATCCTCTGTGCCTGTGTCCTCGTTCCAACCGTTACATTTTTCTAGTAGTTCCCGACGCACTAACATTC
>NZ_JACJUP010000051.1:0-12933 GCF_014748295.1 Planktothrix sp. FACHB-1355
AAATCTTGACGCTTGGTGAAGCGGTATGGCCCCATAATAGCTCCCCAAAGGGCTTTGCCAGTCTGAGGTTCGATTCCTTTGTCATAACTTAAGAATGAATCGGGACTTGCTTCAAATCCCAGAAAAACTTGGAAAGTTTCTTCTCGATAGGTAAAGCGGCAACGCTCGTTTGGTGGCAACGATGCCTGAAAGCGATATCCTCCAGAATCTAAGAAACTTTTAGTGACGTTGAGCTTGCAAGTAGGGAGTAGTTGTATGCGATCGACTGTGAGGGTGTTGAGTAGATCCGGGTGGCAACCGCCACCTTTAACAGCTAAAGGATCTTCGATAGCATAGTACTGCGCCTGAATCGAAGAGTCTGGGTTGCTGCTGTCCTGTAGCCTGATAATCCGCTGGCGGTAAGCTTTGTCTGGGTAGAGATAGTTAGCTTGCTCGGCAAACAAAGTCAGACTATCTTCCACAAATAAAGGTATGGGTCGCTGCCAGAGGCGTAAGTGGACATACCAAGCAGGCTCAGCGATCGCTTGGTCGCTATTTTCAAATTCACCAGCCATGTAGCGAGCTAAAGCAATTAATTCAGGAGAAACCATTATTTTTGTGCCGGAATTGAACTAAAATACTTCCGTTGTCTTTGAATTGACACCAACAAGTGTTTAAAGGCGTAGCTTAAAAAAGCTGATGGCAACCTTGCATTTTACTGCATCGCAACGGGAATAAGCAGATATTCCCAAACCATTTTATTTGCGCGATCGCCTTGGCAAAGTTGCACTTAAACGAGAAAATAAAGTTAAATCATCCTCAAAATGCTTTCTGTGAATAACGACCGCACTGTTTCAGATACCAAGCGAACTTTCTACAGCCTTCACACTCGTCCTATCAATACCATCTATCGGCGAGTAGTTGAAGAATTGATGGTAGAAATGCACTTACTGTCGGTCAATGTTGATTTTCGCTACGACCCTATCTACGCTTTTGGGGTTGTTACCACCTTCGATCGCTTTATGCAAGGCTATCGCCCAGAAGCAGATAAAGAGCCGATTTTTGAAGCCATCTGCAAAGCGGTGGAAGGTGACCCGCAACGATACAGGCAAGATGCAGCATGGTTGCAGGGATGGGCAAGTCAGAGATCGGCTCGCGATGTGGTGGAAATTTTTACTCAAGCACCTCACTTTGGTAATGCAGGTGACTTGAGTGCAACGCTTCAGGCGATCGTCAATAATCCCAAATTCAAATACAGCCGCTTGTTTGCGATCGGTCTGTTCACTTTCCTAGAAGTAGCAGAGTCCAGCATGGTCAAAGACGCAAAGCAACTAACTGAAGCACTAAAACAAATAGCTGCTGGGTTGCACTTACCAGACGACAAACTGCAAAAAGATCTGGAACTCTACCGCAGCAATCTGGAAAAAATGGCGCAAGCGCGGTTAATTATGGAAGATACCGTCAAAGCAGAGCGCAAAAAACGCGAACAACGCGCTGCAGATAGAGGTGTGGTAGTTGCGCCCCCAAACGGCCAAAAAGATACGAGTGATGGGTCTGCTAGCTCTAATTAATCAGTTTTTCTGTTCTCAGAGATAGCAATAATGATTTTTTGCTATCTCTCACAATTAAACGACTTTCTCAAAAACTCCCTCGCCAAAAATTGCTCCTTATTGGTATTTAGCTATCAAAATGAATAAAATTGAGCCGAATTAGTTAGATTTTTGGTGACTGTATTTACCCGAAAATTCAATGCTTTATTAAAAGGTTTTTGACAATTTTCGCACTTAAATCACCACCGATTCACTATCAGAAGTATAGTAATCGCTTTCGTCAGTTAGGACGCTACTAATACCTGAAAGCCTTGATTTTAGGCTCTTCTTCCTCTCGTCCCTGGCGATAAATATCTAGCCCCTAATCGCTAGCTATACAATGACTGGGCTTAACTTCCGCCTAGCTAAACGACCAAACAACAAAATAATGTCAGTCAGTCATTATTAAGCGGAAACTAAACCCAGTCCTTAAAGAAAAAGTTATTTAGGTAAACTGAGAGTGAACCTTAACGGCGCTTCGGCACCTTGTTGAGGTAATCGATGTCAAACGCAGATAGGCGTTGCGCGTAATTGCGCTGCCCACTGACGGCAGCAGCCAATCCGCGGAACTTGCGGGGGTCGCCTTCGGGAAGTTGCCGGTCTTGGAACTTGCGGCTGTAGAATTTTTCCAGCGTAAAGCGCCAGTCGGTTTTGACGGTGCCAGCAGTTTCTTGGAAGTCTTCGCCGTAGCGAGGAGTTACCAAGTTGAAAGGACGCCCTTCCATGCGTTTGCGTTGGTAGGGTATGGTGAAGTCACCAAAAGCGGCGGTGTATTCATCACTATCAACTAGCGCATCCACGAAGCCATTAAAGCCCTTGGTAGCGATGACAATTGACCAAGTGATTTCTTCGTCTTTGTTGTAAGAATCGCGACCTAACAAACGCTTGAGACAGATTTGTACCAAGCGATAGTTATTGTTGACGGAAACAACCAAGCGATAAAATGCCTCGGTTTTCGCTAATTCCCGGATGAAGTCGCGTACCGTCAGAGAACGATTCGCGAAGCGAGTTTCCAAGGTAATGTTACGGTTGAATTTGAGGATTTCGTGTTCGCTGAAGACTTGACGATAAGCTGCCCAAACTAACTGCTTGATCTCGGATGGGGAAGCAGCATCTTCGAGGCGATAGATATAAGGCGTATCTTCATTGAGGTCAGCTGACCCGAAGCTTTTGACACGCTGGTTTTGGGATGATGGTTTGTATGCAAGCAACGGCAATGCCATGCAAAATTCTCCTAATGTGGTTGAGAGGTTAGTAAATTAGGCAACAAAGGTAATTGCGATCGCAGATTGGTTTTCTTTCCCATTATCCACTACCGTTTACCAATTACCGACGCTGTGGAAAACTGGCGACGCTGTTAATTGAAGCCAGAACTCCATCAGGCTTGTTATCGCGTGTTGTGTCGGGAATCTTGATGTTAGCTGTGCTAACGTTCACATTTTGGTTAACCGGTTTGATTTGAATAGACCGTGCCAAATCTAGGAAGTTACGGATATCGCCCCACTTGTAGCGCTCATCTTCTAGCTTATCGCGCCAGTAGTTGCCGTAACTGGGAGTTACCAAATTAAAGGGGCGGTCTTTGTAGCGACGACGTTGATAGGGTACGATCGTATCGCTGAAGTTAGCTTGATACTCTTCGCTATCGACGAGGGCATCAACAAAGCTGCCTATGCCGCCGGTGGCGATTTTAATCGACCAAGCAATTTCTTCGTCTTTGTTGTATGGGGCGCGACCCAGGATACGTTTAAGGCAAACTTCCACAACTCGATAGTTGGAGTTTTTCTCTACAACTAAACGATAAAATGCTTCTGTTTTAGCCAAGCCACGGATAAAATCCCGCACGGTGATTGCCCGATTTTTCACCTGGGATTCTAAAGTAATCTGGCGAAAAGATTTGAGGATTTCGTGTTCGCTGAAAATTTGGCGGTAAGCTGCCCAAATTAATTCTTGAATGTCAGCATCGTCGATGCAATCTTCAATCCGATAAATTCTGGGGGTGTCTTCATTCCCAACTTCGTACCCCGATACTCGCTGGTTTTGCGAGGATGGTTTGTATGCTAGCAAAGGTATTGACATGAGGCTTGTTGTGATTGGTTAGTGGTTAGTTGTCAGCCGTTATTTTGTTTGCATTTGATGGTTCATTGTTCATTGCAATTAAGAATAAACTATGAAGACAAACAATGAACGACAAACTAAGAAGCTACACTTTAGGATCGGAGGGTATGTAGCGATAGGGAAGGGCAACTTCGGTGCGACTCACTGCTGGTTTAACGGTGGTACCTTGGCGAGTCATATCCGGAATTTCAGATCTTCTGGCTTGATTGATTGCCCGGTCTTTGTATCGCTGATAATTGACTTGAGGGGTAACGATACTGCGAGCCATTTCCAAAAAGTTACTGGGAATCGCTCTGCGAGCAACTTGTTTGTCTGGTTCGCCTGTACCGTAAAGCTTCACTTGATAGTAGCTGCGACCTTCGAGCTGAATCAAGCGAGTGCGCCAATAGTCGCTATAGCGAGGATTTACCAAATTGAACGGACGTTCGTTGAAGCGACGGCGTTGATAAGGTACGAGGTCATCGCCAAAGTTTTGCAGATATTCTTCGCTATCAACAATGGCGTCAATGAAGCCGTGCAATCCCTTGGTTGCTATGACAATTGACCAGGAGATTTGTTCATCTTTGTTGTAGCTGGCACGTCCCAAGAAGCGCTTGAATGTGATGTCAACCAAGCGGTAGTTGGAGTTTGTTTCAGCTACCATATTCCGGTAAACTTCGGATTTGCCGAGTCCCCGAATAAACTCTCTGAGGGATATCGATCGATTCCGCAATAATGATTCTAAAGAGACTTGGCGGTGGCTTTTGAGGATCAACTGTTCGCTGAAAATTTGGCGATAAGCTGCCCAGATAATTTCATTAACATCGGACTCAGACGAATTAGGATTCAAACGATAAAGAGTGGGGTCGTCTTCGTCGGGAACTTCGTAGCCTGCTACGCGCTGATTTTGCGTAGTTGGTGTAATTTCTAGAAGTGGGATTGCCATTTTTAGGTAGTTGATGGTTGATTTCGATAGCTAATTTGTTAGTTATCACTGTCAGTTGTTAGTTGTCAGTTGTTAGTTGTTTTGATTGCTAACTGCTGACAGTTGCTAATCGCACCCTAGCACGAACTGCTCGATCGCTTTCCGATGCGAGCATTTGCTGGAAATGCGTTTGGATTTGCTCTTTGAAGCCGGACTCTTGAGCCAGGGATTGCAAACCGACAACGGCTGCATAGCGGATCGACCAGTCGGAGTCTTGAGAGACTTGTCGAAGCGCTTGAAAAGATTTTTCTTGGGCGGCTTGAATCAGATCGGGACTGAGCTGCTGCCAATGAAGGTTTCCCAATCCTTTGGCGGCGGCACGGCGGACGCTGGGGGCAAAGTCGGTCAGAGCTGCTTTGTGCAAGATTTCCAGGGCACGGGTATCTGCGATCGCAGCTAAGGCGCGGATGGCATAAGCCCTCGCACCGTAGTTGTACCCATCTAGTTTTTCCAGCAAAGGAGGTACTGCTGATGCTCCCATTTGGATCAGCCCTGCCACTGCTGCTAATGCTGCACCTGGGTTGTTATAACCCAAAGCGGCTATTAAAGTGGGAATTCCTGCTTCTAAACGGGCATCTGCTAGGGCGCGTACTGCTGCTATAAGCCGTCCGGGGTTATCCGCTTCTTCAACAGCTTGAATGAGGGATTGAGGGCTGGGTGAGTTTTGAATTTTGAGTTTTGAGTTTTGAGTAGAAAAATTGTCCCGATTTCCTACTCCCCAGTTTTGCGGTTGCCCTGTTTCATTTCCCATTCCCGTTTCCCAATTTTCCATCCCTGTTTCCAATTCCCTGTTTACAAGAGAGTGTCCATCAGGTGCATAACTTTGATGGCGGCATCGTTGAGCGTGTCCGGTTTGTCTGGGCTAAGTTGATGTTCTAGTAAGCCTTTGAGGGCGATCAGTTTAAAGCTGTTTTCTGCTGCTGAGGAGGCAATTGCATCAGCTGCCGGTAAATAGCCAATAGCGCCCAGGTCAGACAAAGCTATCCGGCGCAATTGTATATCTTTGCCGGCCAAAGCTTGCACAAGGCGTTCTCCGTATGCAGAATCTTCGGTTAGCTGGTACATAGCTCTAGCGGCAGAGTATTGCACTCGCTCTACTGGGTGTTCTAGGAAGGGTTCGATTTGGGAAATTGCTTCTCTTGCTTGGAGAGATCCCAAGGCTTCCATCACCGCTTCGTAGGGTTGTGTTAGGTGAGGTTGTCCGGGTACCTGCACAGCAGCTGCCAAACCACCGTTTAGCAGCTGCATCAGTGCTGGAATACTTACCGGGTCGCCCAGCATACCCAGCGACTGTGCAGCCGCTTCTCTGACATAGAAGTCAGTGCAATCCAAACACCGGAGCAAACCAGGTACAGCCCTCAGATCTCCTATTTTTCCCAACGCCCGCGCTGCATTGCGCCGTAGGGGATAGCCTCCTAACTCTGTGCGGTCAGCTTCGTCTTCTAGTGCCGCAATCAGGGCAGTTACAGCTGTTTCGGTGCGAATCTGGAATTTTCCCAGCCACCAAGCAGCATAGTAGCGAAGACTCAAGTCTGGGTGGGTGAGATTGGCGATCGCTTGCGCTTCCGTTAAGGGGGGAGCATTTTGCATTTCGCCAGAGGTCTCAGGATTGAACTCCTGCATGGATCTGGTGTGTAAGGGTTTGTCGCTATTGCGATCGACTTCTCTTGCCGCTTATTTTTCTGATTCTATTGGGCTGCGGCAGCTTCTTCGCTAGTTAAAGATTGAATGCTGACGATTTTTCCGCCCAAACGATTAATTCGCCGCATTTCCTCATTCATACGGCTGTAAGGCACCGTAATAAAAACGCTGCCACTGCGGCGAATGGCGTAGCTATTTTTGTCGTTTTCTTCGTTTTGGCGTAAGCCAACAACTTCATAACGAAAAACACGGCTACCAGAAGGCGTGTTTCCAGCGCTACCGATCGCGGTTTGACCAAGCATTGTTTTTACCTCCTGTTATTGGGATTTTGGATTTTGGATTTTGGATTAAATCTAAGTTCCAAAATCTAAAATTATTAAGCTGGGGTGACGCTGACGATTTTGCCGCCTGCTTTGAGAATTTGCTGCATCTTGTTGGACAGATTCTCGTATGGCACTAGGAAAGCAGTGCTGCTGCGACGCACTCCGGGATATCCTGGCTGACGAATACCTGCGACCTCAAGGCGATAGACGCGGCCACTTTCGCCGTAAGAACCACCCAAACAGTTACGGGGAGGCACATCGCCAGATGCGCGGTAGTAAGACCAGCTTTCATCGCTACCTGAAGGTTTTACGATCGAGGAAGCGCTGTTTTGCGCCAATTCGCGAGCGAGGTGAGAGATGTTACCTTCTACTTGGGAACGATCGCTGTTAGCGTAACCCCGGTACAGCCTGAACAGGCGGGTGAAACCTACCGTTCTTTGTCCTGCTTGATAGGCAAAACCGCAATAGTAGGGCACAATATTGTCGCCGAAGTTGCTTTGATACTCCAGAGAATCGATGTAGGAGTCTATTTCAGCGTCGTAACCTTTGTTTTGATACAAATCGAGGTGATAAGCTACCTCTGATTCATCATAGGGTGCCCGTCCCAACAGATGTTTATAGTTGAGTTCAATCAACCGGGTTTGGAAATTGTTGTAGAAAAACTTGGTTTTGTATAGCTCCGATTTAGCTACGGCGCGTACAAACTCTTTGACTGTCAGATTACCATCTTTCAAAAGCGATTCGGCGCTGATCAGGCGTTCTGACGCCATTAAATAGTCATTGCCGAGAACCTGACGGTACACGGCACGAATCACATTCTCGATATCTTCTTTCGTTGCGTAGGGGCGTAGTTCAACCTTAGCTGCATCGCTAAAAGCTGAGGTTCCCAAGCGGGATGCTGCTGCTGTTATTGCCACTTTTCCTTCTCCCAACAAACTTTTTTGTCATTTGTCAGTTGTCAGATCTCATTTGTCAGTTGTCATTTGTCATTTGCCTTTTCGATCGCTTTCTATTTATGCTTCGCCGGATCGACAAGAGAGAAATGAACAACGAAAAATTACCAATGACTGATGACTCATGACCCAGTAGATAAAACAATGCCCGGAGAAATAAGCAACTGCTAGTTCCACAACCAGCACCTGCATACCCCTCCGGGCCATAGCGATCGATTAGCTCAGGGCGTTGATCGCGTAGTCGATGTAGGTGTTAGCTTCGTTAGCAGCTTGGCCGCTCAGACCGTGATTGCCTTTGATGTACTTGAGGGCTTCAACGTACCAGCTGGGAGACAGATCGAAAGCGCTGTTGATTTCGCTTAAGCCAGCAATCAGGAATTCATCCAATGGGCCAGTACCACCGGCAACCAAGCTATAGGTAATAATGCGTAGGTAGTATCCGATGTCACGAGCGCACTTGGATTTGCCTTCCGAAGAGGAGGCATACTGAGAGCCTTGCAGTTGGGTGGTGTAGGGGTACTTTTGATACACCGCGTTAGCTGCACCGTCAACTAGCTTTTGCGCGTTGTTGGTCAGAGCGCGAGCAGCTTCCATGCTAGCGCCAGCGCGTTCTAACCGACCGCGAACAGCTTGCAGTTCGGTGTTGCTCAGAAAACGGCCTTGGGTATCAGCTGCTGCGATCGCTTCGGTAATTGGGGTCTTCATGTTCTTGGTATCTCCGGTATTCTTTGCAAAGTTTGCTAACTAACTTGGGTAAATCGCGTCTACTGTAATGCTTTTGCAGGATACTATTCCTGCCAGAGCTTTTAAAGCTTTAATTAAGCAACAGCAGCGGCAGCGCGATCGAAGTAGCTGGCCACTTCAGAAATCAAGGAGCTGCAATCGCCTTGGGTGATGCCTTGAGGATCGTTAGCGATCGCAACAGCAGCGTCCTTCATTTTGCCTACGCCAACTGCCACGGAAGAACCGGGGGTACCCAGAGCTTGGTAGGTTTCGCGCAGACCGTTCAAGCAGCGGTCATCCAACACGCTGGAGTCGCCGGCCAGGATCGCGTAGGTAACATAACGCAAGATGATTTCCATGTCGCGCAAGCAAGCTGCCATGCGACGGTTGGTGTAAGCATTGCCACCAGGAGCGATCAGCTGAGGTTGTTCGGCAAACAGTGCGCGAGCGGCGCTAGCAACGATGGTGGAAGCATTGCTGGTGATGCGGTTAACAACATCCAAGCGCTTGTTTCCATCGCGAACTAAGTTGCTGAGGGCATCCAGTTGGGCGCTGCTGAGGAATTCACCTTTGGCATCTGCCTGAGAAACAACCTTGGCGAATGCGTCTAACATGAGCTCAATCTCCTAAATTTGTTTGGTTGAGAGCGTTTTGGATTAAAAACTGGTATCTCGGTTAAGCTAATTCAGGCATCTGAACCAGCTTGGCGGGGTTTTTCACAGACGGCGAGCAAATGCACCTTTTCTGGTTACTTCCCCTACCGCTTGCTTCCTTGTGGGAACCTTTTATAAGGATAGAGGATATTTCTGAGAAATTTTCAACCTTTTATGAGAAAGGCTAAAACTTTCTTAATCAGTGCTTTGTCTGACTTTTGCCTGTCTGCTAATCCCTACAGGTTATGTTTATACACTGCCGTTCGAGCTTTATTTATTACAAATTATTAAGTTCCTTCACCGAGTACGAACAAAAGCATCAAATGCTTTATATATCTTGCTTCTGCACTCTGGCAACTCCGATATTTCGTTACATTACTTCATGTATTTATACTTATCGGTTCGTCTGAGCCTAGTTTTATTATTTCTTTATAATCGTCACAATTACCGTATCCTAAAGAATTTAGGCTGAGGTTGAGTCCGATCGGGCAATGAGTTTTGTGTACAAATGTAAACTCGAAATAAGTAAAGAAATGTAAATTACGAGAGATGAGGGATGGCCCCTCGTCGGCGTAACACTTCCAGAAGGGTGACAAAGTGTTGCGGTAGGGGCGCTGTAACTTGGATCATCTGTCCGGAGATAGGATTTTGCAAAGAAAGTCGCCAAGCATGAAGCGCCTGACCCGGCAAATTGACCCCGATGTCCCGTCCGGAACTGTAAACCGGGTCGCCCACGATCGGATGACCCATGTGAGTGCTGTGGACGCGAATTTGATGAGTGCGACCGGTTTCTAGCTGGAAGTGGATCAGGGTGTAATTGCCGAGGCGTTCTTGGACTCGCCAGTGGGTCACGGCGGAACGCCCGCCCTTTTCTTCCGGGACAACGGCCATTTTTTTGCGATCGACCGGATGGCGACCGACCGGTTGTACGATCGTCCCAGTTTCCGTTTTGGGGACACCGTAAACCACACCTAGATATTCCCGGCGGGCGGTTTTTGCTTTCAGTTGCGCTTGCAGGTGTTGGTAAGCGAGGTCGGTTTTGGCAACTACCATCGCACCGGTGGTATCTTTGTCCAATCGATGCACAATACCGGGACGGTGGACGCCGCCAATTTCTGCCAGAGGACAATGTGCCAAAAGGGCATTGACAAGAGTACCCGCTTGGTGTCCGGCGGCGGGATGTACGACTAAACCGGCAGGTTTGTTGACAATCAGCAAGTTGTCGTCTTCGTAGAGGATATCGAGGGGAATTTCTTCGGGTTGGATTTCGGTAACTTGGGCGTTGGGAATGGTAACGTGGATGCGATCGCCTGTTTTGACTTTGGTGTTTTTGAACGCGCAAATTTTCCCGTTGATTTGCACCCACCCTTGTTCGATCAGTTTTTGGATGCGGGAACGGGAAAGATCTGGTAATTTATTGGTTAACCAACGATCGAGGCGATCGATTTGGTTGTCTGTGAGGAAGTCGGTGGTTTCGTTGACTGTGAGGTCAATTTCTGAGTGAGAGATGGGGGTTTAGCTGAACTCGTTATTTCTATTTTACGAACCGCGAAGACGGGAAGGAAGAGAGGGATTTGGGAGTGCGATCGCTTAGGATGGGGTTGAGATGTGTTTTAAACCAGATTGCGATCGGTTGTGGTACACCTTCGATCTGCGTTCATCTGCGGTAAAAAATATAGCCGATTTCAGTTGGGTGAAGTATACCGGGTTTCTGTGTACCTCATATCGTGTCTGGTTGGATGGCTAGTATAAGAATGATGTTGAGCATTATCTGCATGAATCGTGGGTTAAATTTTAACCACAGATGAAAACAGATAAACACAGATGAACACAGATGTGAATGCAAATTTTTGACGTTACTGATGCAACGGGACATGATATCACTCAATATTGAAGTGCTGTAAATTTGTCTTCTGTTTGGCGAGAACGAAAGGAGATTCGACATCTATAATCCAATTTTCATCAACGATTTGCAAATTCTCATCCAAGACGAGAATTAGATCGCCGATTTCATCATCCTTGTATTCATTTTTGCTATCCCAGTAACCGCGCAGTTTAAAATTGCATGATTCTAGATGCTGTTTGGCTAGATTTTTTACATCTAAATCTGCTAAAATTTTATCTAACTCGTGACAAATCTGTTCGGTTTTTATGTTGTCGCTGTTTATCATGAAGGCGGATCGTGCGATCGCAACATTCCTAACGCAGTTGCAACTATTAAGCTAGCTAGCAATCCCAGCATCAGACTGATAATCAAACTGACGCTGAAGTTTAACAGCGCATTGCTGGGGATGAAAATATCTTTGCCGTTCTCTATTTTTGCCGATCGCTGTTTGGTGATAGCTTCTACAAATGGAGAAACTGCTGATGCGGTTACCGATGCAACTCCTACGCCTACACCCACGACGGCTACGCCATTTTGGAAGTTGCGCGTTTGCGTTTCGATGCGGCGATCGCTCTGGGCTTGCTCTATTTCTACTATACCGCGAATTGTGTCGCGCAAGCTGGACAAAATTCCCAAACTGGCTTGGAAAGTGGCGTAATCTTGCTGAATTTGTTTCTGGTATTGATTCGTAATGACATTGAATTCTTCCAGAAACTTAAGATTCGTATCGCCTTCTTGACTCGCTTTATTGATGATGTGATTCAACCAAGCTTTATAGTTTTGCCGATTTACTTCGATCGCTTGATTCAGAATTTCCATCTGTTCCAATTGTATGACATAATTGGATAAAAATGCTATATTTCTCTTGAGAAGAGATAAATCCAGTTGCGACTTATTGATTTGTTGAATTGTCTCGTTTACCAAAGAAAGCTGATTGTGCAGCCTTTCGCTGATTCGGCGCGATTCGCGATAAGCCCAGAAGATTTTATGACGGTGGCATAATAAATGCAGCCAAGAATCATAAAACTGGGCGGCTTTAGCCATCGTGTCTTGATTTGGATAGATAACGATGAAAACAGTACTTTTTTCTTCATCGCCGCCATCGCCATTTTCAATACTTTGCCAATAGTGAGATTGGGGAGATTGCCAAACCTCAAAAACATCAGCGCCTAAAAACTTCCCAGTCCTCACATATTGCCAATCTTTTCCCGTGAACGAGTGATAGGCAGATTTGGCGATATCTTCTGGAGAAAAGGATGAATCTCGATAACCAGAAATCATCCAAGTTTTACCCAAATCGCCATGTTTATTGTTGATAATTTCCTTGAGTGATTGGAAGCAGCGGGCTAAGATGGTTGAGTGTTGTTCTTCTTCTATACAACAATCCACCAATAGCCCATAAGTATCACTCAAAAGTAGAGGATAATAATAACCGCCGATTTGGTGACCAAAAACAACTCTTTTTTGGATGGGATAAGTTTTTTTGCCCTGCGTTAATTCCAATAATTTGATAGTATCTGAATTAGCTGCCTTGGCTTCCGTCTCAAAGTCAACTTGGGTTTCCGGCGGCAAATTAGCCCAGAATTGCGCGTGATTTTCCCTGATTTTCTCTTGACTTTCTCCTAATCCATCTCTCAGATGATAGAGAAACAGATCTAAACTGGGGTAGTAGATGTACGGTGATGGGTTCATGGGTTTATGGCATCATAACTATTTGAATACTTTCCAAGCCTTCTTCTTTAACTTCCGTTTGGATGGCGGTTTGCACGTTTGGCTCTATTAATATTTGGATAATGCGCGGCAGTTTATTTTGTAGTATAATTACATCGGCAGCGGTTTCGTCTTCTTCCGGTTCGCCTGCTTTGTTGCGTTCGTCAAACTCGAAGACCTCGTATAAAATTTTGCGTACATCGCGATAGCAAGCTTCCAACTTGTCATCTTTTTTGATTAAACTTCTGATGGCAAGCGTTACAGACTGATTGTTAGCTAAAGATTCACCAATTTTATTGATATCGGCGATGAGTTCCGATGACAAGGGCGTTTCTAAGTTGTGAAGCGCTTGCAGAAGAATTTGCAGCGTGAGGGCGTCCGGGAAAGAAATTTGCGGT
>NZ_JACJUP010000510.1:0-4603 GCF_014748295.1 Planktothrix sp. FACHB-1355
CTGAGTCAAGATCCATAACCCCTCAGCTCTACCCGGACAGTTAGCATTGTCGTAGTGAAACAAATTAAATCTGGGCAGCAGTTGAGTTGGTGCGCCCGTACCAGAGTTATAGTGACCCAAGAAACCGGGACGGATATATTCAGCCGCCACACCAACATAGTTTGGCTGACACAACCATTGCAAAATTTCTTCGCGGTTGCGCCGATCGTCACAATAGGCGCAAGCTTCTAAGATAGCTTTGAGCAGAGCGATATGAGTTTCAGGAAACCGATCTGCCCAATCTTCTCGCACTCCCAGCACTTTTTCAGGATTTCCCGGCCAAATATCCAGGTCGGTAGCGATCGCAAAACCCAAACCTTCGTAAATGGCGCGGCAATTCCAAGGTTCACCCACACAGTAACCGTCAATGTTGCCAGCTTTCAGGTGCTTCACCATTTGTTCTGGTGGAACAACTACCAGATTGACATCTCGGTCTGGATCGATACCTCCGGAAGCCAGCCAGTAACGCAGCATGAGATTGTGCATCGAGGACTCGTGGACGATGCCGAGAGTGTAAACTCGATCTTTATTTTTGGCGATCGCTGCTTTAAAATCTTTGAGCGTGCGTACCCCTTGCTCGAATAATCTATTACTTAAGGTAATGGCGTTACCGTTGCGACTGAGGACTGCGCCAGTAATTACGGGGATGGGAGTGTTGCCACCCATACCCAAAGTCATGGCTAAAGGCATACCCGTCACCATTGGGGCGGCGTCTAGGCGTCCGGTGGCGATACCTTCTGCGATCGCATCCCAGCTTTGTTCGCGGTAAAGGTTAACTTCTTCTAACCCATATTTTTGGAATAAACCTTTTTCTTGGGCAACTACCAAGGGGGCGCAGTCTGTGAGGGGAAGAAAACCAATGTTTAAGTTGAGTTTTTCTCTAGTTTGAGAAACGATCGCACCTTTGGTATTGGTATTGCCTGCTGCTGCTGTTTGCTTCGCCTTGCGTTTCTTATCCCGCTTTTGCTGATTCAGGAAATAAATCATTTGGTTACGCAAGTTGTAGTAAATGGGATGATTTACTACCTCCATGCGGTGGCGAGGTCGCGGAATGGGGACTTCCAATATTTGACCGATGTGAGATTCTGGGCCATTGGTAAGCATGACAATGCGATCGGACAGCAGTAGCGCTTCATCAACATCGTGAGTTACCATCACGCAGGTGACATGGCTTTCTTCGCAGATTTGCATCAATTGTTCTTGCAAGCCACCCCGCGTTAAGGCATCCAAAGCACCGAAGGGTTCGTCCAGCAACAGCAACTTGGGCCGAATGGCTAAAGCGCGGGCGATCGCCACTCGCTGTTTCATCCCGCCGGACAATTCGCAGGGGCGCTTATCGGCTGCGTGTCGCAAGCCTACCAAATCTATATGATGTTCGACAATGCTGCGACGATCGCCTTTAGGTTGACGTCGCATGACTCGATTGACAGCCAAAGCAATATTTTGGCGTACCGTCAGCCAAGGTAGCAGCGAATAATTTTGAAACACCACCATGCGATCGGGCCCTGGCTGGGTAACTTGTCGCCCTTCTAAGATAACGCCGCCTTTTGTCGGGCGATCCAAACCTGCGATCGTATTTAGCAAGGTGGATTTACCGCAGCCAGAGTGTCCGATTAAGGAGATAAATTCACCCTGTTTTATCTTCAATTCGATATTTTTGAGGGCGACATAACTCTCACCATTCGGTAAAGAGAATATGCGGTCTACGTGATCGACTTCTACGAATACAGACATACTTTAGGGGTTAGGGGTTAGGGGCTAGGGGTTAGGGGTTAGGGGAAGAGGGAAGAGGAGGAATTTTTGAATGATTGACTTTCCCTAACCCCTAACCCCTTTCTTTTGACTTTTGACTTTTGACTTTTGACTTCCCTATTTGTGTTCTGCTGGGACAACGATCGAGGCGATGTAGGCGACGAGGCGATCGAGTAATAATCCCACTACACCGACATAAATTAGGGCGATGATAATTCGGCTGAGTTGAGAGTTGTTGTAAGCATCCCAAATGAAGAAACCGATGCCAACACCACCTACCAACATTTCTGCTGCCACAATTGCCAGCCAAGATAAACCTACGCCAATTCTCAAACCTGTAAAAATGTACGGAACTGTCGCAGGAAACAAAACATTAAAGAAATACTCAGGCCCTGATAATTGTAAGACTCTAGCAACGTTTCTGTAATCTTGAGGCAGTTGCTGTACGCCCACCGTAGTGTTGATAATAATCGGCCAGATGGCTGTGATAAAAATTACGAAGATAGCGGATGGATTGCTTTGTTGAAATGCGGCTAGAGAAATGGGCAGCCAAGCCAAGGGTGGAATTGTACGTACTACTTGAAATATCGGATCTAAAGCGTCGTACAAGAATTTGTTAGCGCCGATCGCGATACCCAGACTTATTCCTACCACGGTGGCTAGCGAAAAGCCGATCGCCACCCGTTGCAAGCTGGCAAATATTTGCAATGCCAAGCCTTTATCCGTACCGCCGTTATCAAAAAAAGGATTGATAATCAAGGGATTCCAAGTGTCTTGCAGAACTTGTAATGGCCCTGGCAAACCTTGCGATCCCGGCGGACAAAGCACTTGCCATATCACCATAAATATAGCGAGCGCAATTAACGGGCGAATTACTTTGGCTGAGTTTTTTTGCAGAAATACATTTATGGGATTCCGTCCCCTGCGTATATTCAACCTTCTTTCCAGTTGAGCCGTCATTCTTTTCTCCAGTTACCAATCAATTTTGAATTTTCAACTGTCAATTTTCAGATTTTAGATTTGAAATCTAAAATCTAAAATCTGAAATTAAATAATACTAGGCTTTCTTGATCGCCAGACCCTTTAAATACTCTTCCGGTTTTTCGGGATCGAACTTCACACCATCGAAAAACGTTTCCACACCGCGAGATGTACTGGTCGGTATTTCCGCATCCGCAACTTTCAAAGCTTTCGCTGCTTCTTTCCACAAATCTTCGCGGTTTACTTTATCAACAAGTTCTTTTACGTTGGTATCAGCAGGGATATAGCCCCAGCGAATATCTTCAGTTAAAAACCAGGTGTCGTGACTCTTATACGGATAAGAAGCAAAATCTGACCAGAACTTCATCAGTAGAGGACTGCTCTGAACTAATGGGCGACCGTCGCCATAATCGATGTTGCCTTTAGAACGTTCGATAATATCTGCTGCTGGTACGGCAAACCACTTCTGTTGCGAGACAATTTGGCACATTTCCTCTTTGTTTTCCAGCTTGTCGCACCACTGCTGCGCTTCCTGTACTGCCATCAAAATTGCCTTCGCTGCTTTGGGATATTTATCTACCCAATCCGCACGCATCGCAAATGCTTTTTCTGGATGGTCTTTCCACAATTCTCCGGTAACTAAAGCTGTGTAACCTTTGCCTTGGTTTACCAGCTGCGCGTTCCAGGGTTCTCCCACACAGAATGCTTCCATGTTACCCGTTTTCATGTTCGCTACCATCTGCGGAGGTGGAACGGGAATCACAGAAACAATATCCTGTTTCGTGACATCGATACCACCAGATGCTAACCAATAACGCATCCACAAATCGTGCGTACCGCCAGGATATGTGATGGCAACTTTGAGGTCGTTTTTGCCAGCAGCTTTCTGCTTTGTAAAAGCTTCTTTGAGTACTTTGCTATCCAAACCAAGCTTGTATTCTTTATAAGTACTAGCAACAGAAATAGCTTGCCCGTTAGTATTTAACCTTGCCAAAAGGTACATGGGAACCGGTTGCTTGGTCTTTGTTTGTCCCAAGCTCATCAAATAAGGCATGGGACTGAGGATATGCGCTCCATCAATACCACCGCCTTGAGAACCGAGTTCTAAATTATCGCGAGTTACCGGCCAGGAAGCTTGTTTGAGTACTTCCACATCCTTCATACCGTACTTGGCAAATAAGCCTTTTTCTTTAGCAATAATTAGAGGGGCGGAGTCTGTCAGAGCGATAAATCCCAGCTTGGCAGCAGTCACTTCTGGAGCGTCGCCGTTGCTGACATTTACAGCAGGAACTGCGGAGGGAGATGAAGTCGAATTCGTTGTCGAAGTTGTATTGGCGGAGTTGGAAGTACAGCCGTGAGCGAGTAGAGTACCGGCTGCGGTTGCTCCTGCTGTAATAATAAATTGCCTTCTCGTAAATCTGGTCATTTTCATTCACCTGTCGGTAACTAATTCTGCGGTTGTGGTTTTTTGTTGCGCTACAAATATTTTTGCACAACCCTTATAGGGAATTCTGGGACGGCGTTAATTATTGCCTCCGCAGAAATCGGTAGAGTGTAGGTAGGGCAGATTTAATTTGGATAAGTCTAGAAACTTTTCTGCTTAATAAAAAGCCAGCACTTAACCTACACTTTACACGAAAATATTTCCCCAAAAAGTATCATTTGTAGCAAAATGCAACTAACTCAAAAAAACTTGCTTACTCTACTTGAGATCGGGTAGATCGAGCGTAAAACATTTTTAGATTTAAATCTGCCCGATCGCTGGCTGTTTGCCTCAGTTTAAATTAAACACAGGTAAGCTGCTGTTCCTTTAATTGAGCGCCGAAATGCT
>NZ_JACJUP010000511.1:0-4599 GCF_014748295.1 Planktothrix sp. FACHB-1355
TACACTTCTTCATAAGCGCGACGCGCAAAAGAAAAGGTTAGGGGTGTGGTGACGCCGCTATAACTTTCCGCGATGTTGCTGTTATCCCAAATATTGAAAATGCCATCAGGATCGGAGATTTGTGTCAGTGCGGTGATGGGACGAGATTGCAATAAATAAATTTGTCCATCTTCAATTGCCCACTCAATATCTTGAGGTCGATCGAAGTAATTGCTTACCTCACGTACCAGCTTTGCAACTGCTAGGATTTGTTCGTCACTAAGGATAGGGTTTTCGCCAATTATTTGACGTTGAATGATGTTTTTTTGGCGATCGACATGATAGGTGTCGCCTTCGTTTTCTCCCGATACTAAAGAATTACCCAAACCGCAAACCGCACCGATTACTGCTATACTCCGTCTTCCCGTTACCGGATCTGCTGCAAAAGCAACTCCGGATACTGTGGGATTAACCATGCGTTGAATTAGCACGGCGGGGGGTTTTGGCATTGCAGACAAGCCAAGTTCTCGACGGTAATTCAAGATGCGATCGCTAAAATTCGATTGCCAAACTGCTACTATTTTTTCTGCTACTTCTTCTAGCGGTACGTTCAAAAAACTATCGAGTTGTCCTGCGAAAGAATGTTGCACATTATCTTCTTCAATTGCAGACGATCGCACTGCTACTAATTCCCCATTCGGGCAAAGTCGATGCAGGGTGTAGAGTAATTCTAATTTGACTGTTTTGTGTAGTTGGAGGTTGGTCAGCAATCTCTGAATTTTCACTTCATTTTGTTGTAGAGACGTTTCATCAAACGTCTCTACAGATAAAGAATTTTCATAAAATCTTTCTACAAAATTAAGACTGGTTTCAAAAGCTGTGGGGGAGAGTACAAAGCCTTTGGGGATGAGGAAACCTGCTTGTTGCAATTGGGCGATCGCTCTTGCCTTACCTCCCAGTATAGACGCCACCTCTTCCTTTCCCGCTACATCCAAGTTTTCATAATAAGTTTTTAAACTCCCTAGTGCCAATGTTTCCAAATTGATTATAATTTCCATGTTAGATTAATTTTTTTGTTCTTCAGTAATGAATTAAAGTTGTAGATGTCCTCTTGAGATGAGAAAGCTTTCGATGGTAAGTAATAAAATTGCTTTTGCGAAACAATGAAGTAATAAGTACGCCTTTTCACGACCCTCTGAATATTGCCCAGATTTATTTCTATTATACTACCATCTACAAAATATATTTTTATCCGTTCATCACCGATCTCAAATTGATGAGCTTTGTACGCCCTGTTGTTCTCCTGTGCAATCAAGAAGGTTAATAATAGACTAACGAACAAGACAATTAAAATTAAAATAGGCACTAGGAAAGACAGCATCACTCTTAAAGGTAATCCGGACAACTTTATGAATATTGCCAGAACTATCAATACCACACTGAATTTTAGAGAAAATTCAATTATAATATCTTTGCATAAATCCCGAACTGTCCATCTGTATTCCCGACTTATAATTTGCATAATGTCACTTAAGCACTAGCTTCATCAATAAGGCAAGTAATGTAACAAGCGCAATGTCAGCGGTACAATACCTAAACTTAAATATACAAGCAATGTCCAGAGACTAGAGGTTTTTTCTATAAGTTTAGCCCATTTAGTAATCGGTTGACGCAGAAAAAGCCATGCCACAGCGATCGCAACAATGAATAATATCGCTAGCAAGCAACCGACAGGTGTTGCAAAGTCGATTTGGGAGGCGGATATAAAGGATGCGATCGCCGTCAATGCGATCGCGCCAAGCCAAGCAAACACAGCTTTTTTCCGTCCCCAAACAGCGCTGTAAGTCTCGACACCGAACTCTTCATCTTTGGGCGATCGAATCTTGCGTCCGATTTCAATTACCATCCCATTAAAAAAGCTAGCGACCAAAAACCAAAAAATATCCGCAGGCGGGGACGCCTGCGCCACTAACCAATCACAAGCTGTTGCATACAAATTAATCAGGGGTACAATTACTATGTGGCTGCACATATAAGCCAAAAGATGAGCCTTTAGCCAATTATGCACAAAGAATTCTTTGCACATCAACCCAAAGTAAAGCCACACCAAACCCAGCAACAATGCCAAAGTTGGTGTTAACCAAACAGCCAAACTTAGCTGAATTATGCCAGTAGCAACACCCAGCCAACCTAACTCGCGCAAACTCACCAAACCTCTGGGAACGGGACGGTAAGGACGGTATCGCAAATCGTCATCAAAATCTTTAAATTCATCTGCAATCCGCAGTTGCAAAAAGAAGAGAAAAACGCTGATAAAGGCAACTATTATTGTACTGAGATTCAGTATTTTTGTGCCACCGCGCAGCAGGACAGAATAGCTAATCGCAGCACTGCTGAAAATTGCAATTAGTACTCCATGAGCTACAATTGGGAAGCGTTCTCGCTGATATATCCACCAGCGATCGAACATTGTTTGCTGCTGCATAATTCTAGCTTATTGTATTATTAAAAATCCCTAAAGCTTCCTCAATTTCTTGATTGCTCCAACCTTCAAATCTGAGTCTATTAGCAATTTGAGTGTCGCTCCAACCATATTTATCTTTGCCTTGTTTCATATATTTAACTAAAGCCATTTGTTGAGAAGTCAGCGGTACACTTTCTTGGCGGGGTAATGTGGGGTTAGGCGCGATCGATGTACTTGCTTGCGAAATGCGATCGGCACTGGTTTCCCCCTCACCGGAATTACGATATTTATATAGTAAAATTCCTCCCCAAATGATGCCCCAAATAGGCGCTACTATCATCAAACCGATCAACCAAGCGATCGCGCCAAGAAGAGCAATTCCAATTCCCAGCGTACAGATTGCTAAAAACATTAAACTTGTGACCGCATTTTGTACGCTACCCGTAGTGGCGACTAAGAAAACAAAGATAACGAGCGCTCCCACAAAAACACTTAACAGATGAAAAGTTAATTTTTCATTTTCACTCATTCGTTGTCCTAACATTTGCGATTTACCTCAGAATTTACAATCACAATCTATTGTCAATTACCGTTTCCCAGTAGCGAATGAACACAATAATCAATGCCATATAAATGGGTATAGCAAAAGCTAATTCTACTGGTGTATTAAGGATAGGCGTCTTATAACCGAGCCAAGTTTCCACTGTGCTGTGATTGTAAACTCGGTAGTTATTTTGCATCAACCAAGATTCGATCGGCCAAGCTATAGCAGTCGTAATTATTACAGCAATAGCAAATCTTTGCGGAGTTGGATAATTGATGAAAAATTTACCAACTACAGCCGCAGCAAACCCGACAATGAGAATCCACATCCCTGTTTGGATAAAGCTAATATCGTGAAAAATGTACGACCACTTGGGAAAATTTTCATTGCTCACCATTGGCTCAATCATTACTTCAAATAAGAAGATTCCCATGAAAGCAAGGAAAAAGCTGCGTACCCATTTCCTGCGCTTTACAGGTATGAGGGGAATATCGTCTATTACAAAACTCCAATATTTGTAAAATGCGATGACCAATGCCATAAACACGGGTACATAATATAGGATTTCTAGCGGTACTCCCGCCACCCAAATACCTGAAGTAGCCTCGATAACTTCCGGAGCGTAACTGCGAAGTCCTATATTGACCACAATCGTTTCTAAAACTATGACTGCCAGTGTCAATATAATTAGATAAATTACAAATTTTTTCCACTCTTTCCAATCTGGTAAAAGTTTATCTACCAGTAGCACAACCCCCAAAATTAACTCTGCCCAACCTATAGTTAATATCCAACTAACATCGTGGTAAACATACGCCCATTGCCCCATTCTGAAGTTATGCCACATGGGAGCGGTAAACAACTCAAACATCATTACTCCCGCACTCATTATGAGAAAGCGTAGGGGTAATTTATCTGTGACTTTACGAAGTATTATGAAAGCGGCAGCAACTCCAGCAAAAATAAAAAGCTCAAACAGCACGATGGGTATAGTTGGACTTTTATCGAAGTTGCAGTTTGCCAGAATTGGTGTGAGATAGAGGAGTGAAATCATAAGGTAATGGTGAATTACTAAATGTGGATATTGAGGTTGCCACTTGAGACAGTTTCTTTTTGCCGAAATTCAGAATCTTTGATTTTGCATCCACCCCACTTTGCCTGACAAAATTCGGGTAGAGTTGTCAATCTATCCCAGATTTTCCAAAGGGGTTCTTCGAGAATGTTGCCAAACTTGGCATGGTTGAAATCGCAGGACATAATATCACCGTAAGGCGAAACGTAAAAATAGCTTGTACCGCAAGAACAACCGACGCTGCGATGACTGGTAAAATAAGCAAAGAAAACTACTCCCGGATAATTGGGATTTTGGTTATATTTTCTAGCTGACTGAATCATCTCTTCTATCCAGTCGTTGTTATCAACTAAGTCTTGCCGCTCTTTATATCTTCCTGTTGGCAAAGCATCGAAAACGAGGACTTCATGGATGCCTATCTTTTTCCCCAATTTAACAATTCTGTCTAATTCTCCATCGCGGTAAGATTCCGGAGTCATAGTTGTAGAGATTCCGACAGAAAAGCCTAACTTTTTCGCTGTTTGGATACCTCGCATTGCT
>NZ_JACJUP010000512.1:0-4549 GCF_014748295.1 Planktothrix sp. FACHB-1355
AAGTCAAAAGTCAAAAGTCAAAAAAAAGGGACTGGGGGTATGGGAAGAGGAAAGAGATTAATTTTCTCTCTCTCCCACTCCCCCACTCCCCCACTCCCCCGCTCTCCCTTTCCCCTCTCCCTATTCACTAATATCAAAATGCTTTTGGGCTGATTCCGGCCAGACACCTTTATCAACTAGATAGTGCCTGTAGAAGAAAATGGGAAAAATGAATAATATTGCTCCCAAGCCATACCACAAAGCATTCGGATCGAAAACATTAGCGCCAAAAAACATGAATGATAGATTGAGTACAGTGAGAACTGGTATTCCCCCATAAACAAGCCAATCCGGTGCGCGGAAACTCCGAGGTTGACTTGGCCGTTGTTGTCGCAGCATCCAGACAGCATTTAAATCCATACAGATGCAGATAAAGTACGCCACACTGCAAGCAGCGACCACAAAAATAGGATTTCCTAAAGTTAGCAAAACCAAGTTAAAAATGAGGTCTGCCCACATTGCTGCAACTGGAACACCGTGATGATTTAGCGTACCCAAAAATTTGGGGAACAAACCATCTACTGCTGCTTGGTATAAAGTTCTGGAACTGCTGGACATTGCTGTGACGATACCGAGTACCATAGCTAAGATCAGCATCAGCGTTAGCAATTTACCAGACCCAGTTCCAAATGCGATCGCTGCTAGTTTGACGACTGCTGCTTGGGGATCTCCCGCTGCAAAAGCTGGATCTGTAACATTTTCCATCCCCAACGCGCCCAAGAAAGTGAAAGGGAAAATCACAAAGCTTACAGCCGCTGTCACCCCGATTAAGATAATAGCTCGGATGCCATCCCTAGCAGGGTCTTTAAATTCGCTGACATAACAAACTGCAATTTCAGCGCCGTAGGTAATGTAGCCTGCCATAAACATCCCCCCCATCAACAAGGTGAACGCAGCTGCACTAGACCAACTGGTTGTATCTTTGGGGATGAAAGGTGTGAAGTGAGTTAGATCGATCTTTCCAGTCAACAAAGGTACGATCGTCAACAAAAATAATGGAATTATAGATAGAAGCGCCAACGCAAACTGTATCCTTGCCGTTTGGAGAAGTCCGCGATGCTGCAAATAAAAAGCGACTAGCATAATTGCTGCACTGCACAGAATTATGGCATCAAGTTTGAACTTAATTCCTGGCAAGATTGCAGAAAGGTCAAGCAGGGTAATCGAGAAATTTGCTAATGGCGTACCTGCAAAAAAACCATTAACAATATAATTTCCCGCCAAAGCTGCTGTAACTGCGAGTGCTGAAGACCAAGTTATCCAGTAGCACCAAACATTGATCGGCGCAAAAATTTTGCCGTAGCGAAGCCATGCGACAGCAGCGTAGACAGCAGCACCTCCTGTTTTGTTGGGAAAGATAGCAGCCAGTTCTGCGTATAAAAATAGCTGCGCGAAACCGATTAAAGTTGATAGCGTCCAGATCAGTATGGAAGGTGTGCCAACAACAGCAACTACTGGGCCTATGCTAATCAGAATCGAAGGTAATAAACCGGCGGTAATCCAGAAAGTTTGCTTCCAATCTATAGTTCTCTTCATGGGTGTTTTTTTCTATCCGTCGTTCATTGTTCATTAGACATTTCCAAAAATTATTGTGTGGTAGGCATCTTGCCTGCTTTTGAGAGTTTTTTCTGGAGATATCTATTGTTCATGGTTCGTTGTTGATTGCTTATAGTTGATTGAATTAGCTACAAGCAATGAAAATGAACGATAAACACCATTCACTATAACATAAAGATTACCAAAAAACCTCTAGACTCATTACTGAGTCTAGACAAGGACTCTCCGCGAATCGAGAATAAGCATCGATTTATCGCGGGGAGTCTCAAAAGCCTTTTATTTGTTGACAATTTTAAGTTCTTGAATATTCCACAATCCCCAACTGGGTAAGCCAGTGTATTTGACTCCTTGGACGCGATCTCGCACTGCCATCAAAGCAGTTTCATTAACTAAATGAATCACAGGTAACTGTTCTTGTACAATGCGCTGAAATTCTGCATAAATCGCTTGGCGTTTGGTTTCGTCAAATTCTCTCGCTCCTGCTGCGAAAAGGCGATCGATCTCTAACTCCCAGTCCAGCGGTTGCCAGCCTTTAATAGGAGGTTGACCGGGTTGAGGTGCTAAGTTGAATGTGTGGGAACCTCCTCTGCTAGTCCACAGATTTGTTAAACCGTGCGGATCGATTCCACCTGTAAATCCGATCATGTGCGCTTCCCAATCTCGCGAAGTATTAATTTTATCGATTAGCGTGTTAAAATTAATAGGGGTAAAGTCAATTTGAATGCCGATTTTGCTAAGGTCATCTTTGATTTGAGCGCCAATTGCTTCGCGAATTTTGTTGCCGGAATTAGTCAGGAATGTAAAGCGCACGCGATGGCCATCAGCATCGAGAAGTTCTCCGCGATCGTTATACTTAAAACCCGCAGATATCAATAGTTGTTTTGCTTTTTCTGGATTGTGATTGTAAACTTTTAATCCATCTTTGAGGTAGTAGGGACTTTGTACGGAAATCGGTGAATTTTGCAATTCGCCAATTCCCCGAAAGATATTGTCGCGCATTTTTTGGCGATCGATCGCATAAGCAACTGCCTGCCGAAATGCCAAATTATTAAACCAGCGAGACTTAATTGGATCGACAAACGGACGATTATTTTTATCCCTCGCCTTACTCAGATTAAAAGTAATGTAAGTCGTGCCAGACCAAGGGCCACCGTTATAAACTTTAAATTTACCTTGCTTTTCTTGCTTCTTCAACAAAGAATAATATTCCGGACGTAACGGACGCACATCACCCATGACATCTAAATCGCCAGAACGAAACGCCAGCAACTGGGTGTCTGTATTTTCAATAAACTGCCAAATAATCCTTTCAATGTAAGGCATTTGGTTGCCTTGTTCGTCTTTGCGCCAATAGTAGGGATTGCGGCGAAATACCAACCGTTGACCGGGAGATAAACTTTCCAGTTGATATGGCCCATTTACCACAATTTTAGTTGGGTCGGTATCCGTTCCCCAAGTAGATATAAACCGAGGATTTCCGTCTGAACCTTTAGTTTGTACAGATGCTTGTAAAATATGTTTGGGCAAAATCGACACACCTTCTGGCCCTGCAACTGCTCGCAAAAGAGGGGCAAAAGGCTCTGGCAAAATGAATTCTACTTGGCGATTACTGATTTTACGAACTTTTGGAAAAGCCCCGCTGGCACCGATTTTAAAGCTATCTTTAAAATCAGTAGGAATTTGTTTGTTAAAAATGACATCTTCAAAGGTGAAAACGACATCATCTGCTGTCAGCGGTTGCCCATCCGACCATTGCAATCCCTCCCGCAGGGTAAACACTACTCGCTTTTTGTCCTGAGAAATTTCCCAGAATTCAGCTAAAGCTGGTTCTACTTCACCCGTGACGCCATTTTCTGTAGTCAACCTATCAAAAGCAAACAGAAAAATGTTGGGAAATTCTTGATTGAGTGCGGGATTAAAAGTTTTGGGGTCGGTAAGGGCAGTCAGTACCAGTTGCGAGACTTGTGCAGATTTTGTTTTGAACTGCGCGACCCGACAGCCAGTCAGGGCAAACTGACAAGTTAAGGCTAGAATTAGCACCAGTAAAGCTGAGAGGCAACGACGGAAATTAGAGGAGATAGCAGAAATCATTTTGCTTTTAAATTTTAGATTGATGACTTAGTTGATTTACACTACATTTTATTTGACTATCAGCTCGTAAATATTCCAGAAAGCTCCTCCTATGGCTGAGTATTTTACATTTTTAATTTTATTGCGTATTGCCGCCATCGCCAGCGGGTTTACCAAGTAAATAAATGGTAAGTATTCTTGGGTAAGGCGTTGAGTTTCTGCATAAATTTCTTGGCGTTTCGTTTCATCTAACTCCGTTGCGCCTTGAATGTAGAGATTGGCAATTTTTTGTTCCCATTCTGCTACTTCTCTCCCTGTGATGGGAGTTTGTCCTGTTTGAGGTTGTAGATTGAATGTGTGGGATGCACCAGACAAAGACCAAATATTAAATCCGTCATTCGGTTCGATCGCACCACCAAAACCCAATAAATAACAATCCCAATCCAAGGAGCTACCCAACTTTTCTCCCAAAACACTAAAATCTATTAGGTTTAGATCTACTTGAATGCCGATTTTGCTCAAGTCTTGCTTTATGTGGACTGCCATTGCTGACCGAATTTTATTTCCCGCATTGGTAATTAAGGTGAAGCGAACTCGGTTGCCTTCAGCATCCAGCAGTTCGCCTTTATGATTGTATTTGAATTGGGCTCGTAAAAGTAATTGTTTGGCTTGTTCGGGATTGTAATTGTAGACTTTTAATCCAGCTTCAGGCGAAAGATAATAGGGACTTTGCACGGAAATAGATGAATTTTGCATCTCACCCAGTCCCTGAAAAATATTGTTAATCATTCGCTGACGATCGATCGCATAAGCAACCGCTTGTCTAAACTCCACTTTATTAAACCAGCGAGACTTAATCGGGTCAACTAGGGGGCGTCCGTTT
>NZ_JACJUP010000513.1:0-4598 GCF_014748295.1 Planktothrix sp. FACHB-1355
TCTTTTGCCAAACCAACTACTTATGCCTACACCCTATGTCTTAGGAGAGGTTGATTTCTTCCAGCTTGCAATGATAGAATGAATAAAATTTTGAGTAAGTCAGCCTAATCCAGATTTTTAAACCTGGAGCGGAGGAACCACATTTTGGGGCGTATTTTTGCCTTTTTTAGTCAAAATTTGGCAGAAAAGGACATCTCTCAGTCCTAGCCCGTCAGCTAACTTCGTAGGCATTGAGAGGAGACTGAAGAGGCAGCTTTTTTTAAAGTTCTGACCTCATCAGTGTCCCCGGCTGGTACTGCTCAGCATTCTTGTACCTGCTTCTGACACTATGGCTATACAACTAAATTTGTCTGCGATCGCGGTTGCCGGACAGGCAGCCTGGAGACGCGCAAAACCGATCGTTCTGCGAGATGTCGTAATTTTACCTACCCTTGGTTTTTTGGGGATTATCGTCCTGTGGTGGGCGGTTGCCCTTGCCAATCACGAATTGATGCCCACCCCACCAGAGGCATTGATTGCTAATTTAGACTACATTTTAAACCCGTTCTACGAACGCGGCCCCGGTAATTTGGGAATTGGTTGGTTGTTGCTGGCAAGTTTAAGACGGGTATTGCTAGGATTTTTGTTAGGTGCAGTTGTAGCGATTCCCTTGGGTTTTCTGATTGGGATGTCCAAACCCGCTATGTTAGCGCTCAATCCCATCATTCAGATTTTTAAACCAGTATCGCCTCTAGCTTGGCTTCCCATCGCCTTAGCTATCTTCAACTTGGCAGATCCATCGGCTATTTTTGTAATTTTCATCACATCTTTGTGGCCAACGATTATTAACACTGCCCTCGGCGTTTCCAGCGTTTCCAAAGATTATATAGATGTGGCAAAAGTTTTGGAAATGCCAAGATGGCGGCAAATTACCAAGATTATTTTGCCAGCAAGTTTGCCCTATATCTTTACGGGATTGCGAATCAGTTTGGGGATTGCATGGCTGGTAATTGTTGCCGTAGAAATGCTCACAGGCGGTATCGGGATCGGCTTTTTTGTGTGGGATGAGTGGAGTCGTTTAAACCTGAGTTCAGTATTTTTGGCAGTGCTGGTAATTGGTTTAACTGGGCTACTGCTTGATTGGGCTGTGGGCAAAATTGAGGTTTTAGTAACTCGCCGCCCTACAACTGTTTCAAATTAGGCAATAGTCAGGGGTCAGTAGTTAATAGCAACGAACAACTGACCGATGACAACTGATAATTAGCAATTACCAATCGGTGGAGTTAAATGATGATTGACACCGACAATAACTATTGGAGTCGTCGCGATTTTATCAAAGGAATAGGTGCGGCTGCTGCGGGAATGGCACTATCTTCTTGTGCAATTTCAGGCGATCGATCTGCCAAAGGACTCACCCCAGAAGCTTTAGCAGTCGAACCTGTCGTAGATCCCAAAACCTTAGAAAAACCGAATCTCACTGTCGGGTACGTGCCGGTTAATGACTGTGCGCCATTTGCGATCGCTTGGAAAAAAGGCTTCTTTCGCAAATACGGTTTAAACGTCAAACTTAACCGCGAAGCTAGTTGGGCAACTTCTCGCGACGGCATCATTTTTGGACGCCTCGACGCCTCACCCGTCGTATCCGGTGCTGTCACAAATGCCAGAATTGGAGCTGAAGGCGCACGTCACGCACCTTTATGTGCGGCGATGACAATTCACCGTCACGGTAACGCCATGACGATGAATCGGGCAATGTGGGATTTCGGTTTGCGTCCTTGGCGGGATTATAACGGCGATTTGGAAACTTTCGGTCGCGATTTCCGCAACTATTTTGACAAACAACCAGCCGAAAAAAAAGTTTGGGCAGTAGTACTCAGTTCGGCTATTTACGAATACTTTGTTCGTTACTTATCTGCTGCTGCTGGTGTCGATCCTTTTAAAGAGTTTCGCATCATTATTATTCCGCCGCCACAGATGGTGACAAACGTGCGAATTGGCGCAATGCAAGCTTACATGGTAGCGGAACCTTGGAACACGCGGGCAATAAAAGGTAATGAAGGAGTTGGTTTTACCTTCGCCCAAGGTAGAGAAATTTGGTCAGGGCATCCCGATCGACTTTTGGGCGTGATGGAAGATTTCATCATTAAATATCCCAAAACTTATCGTTCTCTGGTGAAGGCGATGATCGAAGCTTGTCAGTATTGCAGCAAACCGGAAAATCGCCCAGAAGTTGCCGAATTGATTACAGATCGATCGTTTACGGGGGCTAAGCCAAAAAAAGGTGCGATCGATAAGCTTACCCGTCCCGCAATTGTTGGGGAGTACAACTATGGCGGCTTTGATGACAAAGAGCGTATCCTCAATTCACCTGAAACAACACTTTTCTTCGATTTACCACCCAATCTTGCCAGAGAGCCGGGAGACCATTCCACATTTCTATGGCAATCGGAAAGTATTTGGTTAATGACTCAGGCAGCTCGTTGGGGACAAATTAAAGAGTTTCCCAAAAATGCAAAAGAATTGGCTGCGAAAGCTTGGAAAACCGATCTTTATCGCGAGATTGCCACAGAAATGGGTATTCAATGTCCCGCAAGAGATGAAAAAGTCGAACCCGCTGAAGCGTTCATAGACAAAAAAGCTTTCGATCCTAGCGATCCGGTGGGTTATCTTAACAGTTTTGAAATCCGAGCAAATGCACCAACTCGCTTTTTCATGTCTTAATTTTTTTGTCATTTGTCATCATTCATATCGTGCCCGGTTGCATCATTTGCTAAAAAAATCGCACTCTTATCTGTGTTCATCTGTGTTCATCTGTATTCATCTGTGGTAAAAATTTCACCCTTGATGCCAACAGATAATTTCCTGGATCGCTCATGTACAACCAATGCTACCGGATACGATCTCATTAGTTATTTGGTGGTTCAAGTAGCAAATGAACCATAAGGAACGAGCAACCTATCGAATAAGTCAAAACCATTTGAGGACTTTACCATGATTAAACCGACTTCCGTTTCTACCAATGCCTCCGAGCGTTCGTTACCCCGCCAGGGATTTCTGGAAATAGAGAATTTATTCAAGTCGTACCGGACTGCTGATGGGGGTGAATTTGTAGTTTTAAATGGCATCGATCTCACCATCGGTGAAGATGAATATATCTCCGTAATCGGTCACTCTGGATGTGGCAAATCAACACTGCTCAAAATTGTGGCAGGTTTGGAAAAACCGACTTCTGGAACGGTGTGGTTAGATGGCAGAGAAGTTCGCAAACCGGGAAGCGATCGCATGATGGTATTTCAACATTATGGGCTGCTACCCTGGCTAACAGTGCGCGAAAACATCCGTTTGGCTGTTGATGAAGTCCTCAAAAATGCTACCCGCGCCGAAAAAATTAGTATCGTGAACGAACACTTAGCGATGGTGAATTTAAATGCCGCAGCAGATAAATATCCGGATGAAATTTCTGGTGGGATGAAACAAAGAGTTGGCATTGCGAGAGCCTTGGCGATTCGACCTAAAATGTTACTGATGGACGAACCTTTCGGGGCGCTGGATGCGCTGACTCGCGGTAAATTGCAGCGACAAGTTCTCAATATTTGGGAAAGCCATAAGCAAGCAGTAATGATGATTACCCACGATGTCGATGAGGCGATTTATATGTCCGATCGCATAGTCTTGATGACGAACGGCCCTGCTGCTACAATAGGAGAGATTTTAGAGGTGCCTTTTCCCCATCCCCGCAACCGTCAGGAAATCCGACAGAGTAAAGAATATTTTGAACTCCGCAATCACGCCTTGAATTTCCTCGATCGGTATTTTACCCAAGACGAGTAGATTACACCATTATTTCCTTTAAAAGGGAGAAGCTTGTGAACATCAAATCAATGTTAATGCGACTGCAAAGCTCATTAGGTCGAGATGATTTATGCGATCGAATTGTATTGTTGCCACAACCAAAAAAAACAGTTATTGCGGCAGATGAATCATCAAATTCGCTCACTTTAGTTGTAGGGTATAATGGCTCTCCCAAAAGCCACGCGGCTTTAGATATTAGCCTTTTAATTGCTCATCAAACACGTTTGGCTACGAGTAAGCAAGTCACAGTTCAAGTTGTCTACGTTCTAGAACAAAATCAAAGTAACCAGCGCCAGGATATTTTCAGGAAATCTTCAATTGATGCGATGTCAATAGAGTTTTTATCAGCCTCTGGCTCGAAATCGGGCACGCCTGTATTAACTCGAACTAAACTCAAAACATCGATAGATTCTTGCTCGCTCAAAGAAACTTTTTCTGAATACTATTCTTTTGAACAAGCGGAAAGTATTTTATGGCAGGCACGCTGTCTCGTTGAGGAATGGCGGGATGCTTTCGCAGCCCATCTTCGATTCGGTTCTGTAGCTACAGAACTGAGAAAAGTTGTAGAATCGAAATCCGCAGATATACTTTTCCTTGGCTGCAAATCTTCCGACGAACCTATCGTGCAAAAACTAGGTTGTAATTTCCCCTGCGCCGTGTTAGGAATTCCCGACACTGTTGATTGAGTACTCATTAGACATCTCCAAAAATTCTTGTGGGGTAGGCATCCTGCCTGCCTTTAAGATTCTTTTCTGGAGATGTCTATT